>CAMPKP010000028.1 GCA_946887295.1 uncultured Gemmatimonadota bacterium
CGCGCCCTCGCCCTCTCGCTCGCCCGGCTCGCGCTCGCGGCGTCCGCCTCGGCTTCCTCTCCGATCGTTTCCACCCCGCAGGATACCTCCGCGCTCGAGTTCCATGGCTTCCGCGCCGGCGCCCGGATCGAGGAACTGGATAGCCTGATCCGCCGGCTCGACGGAGGGCGCCTGCGCTGCGATCGCGCCAAGCGCGACCGCCGCGTGTCCGAGTGCAGGGGCACGATCAGGGATTCTGCGCTCGGGGGTGCCGTGAAGGTCTGGGTCTCCGCCATCGACAGCGTCGCCGGCGTCATCACCATCTCCGGGGGCGTGGATGGCGAGCTCCTCGATCGCTGGCGGAGTCGGATCGAGGCGCGCTACGGTCGCGTCGGGGCGAGGGCCCAGGGCAGCCAGTGGATGATGCAGTGGGTTCGCCGAGGCCGGATGCTCCGTCTCACCTGGCGAACCGATCGGGGCGGACGCACGGCGTCCGTCAGCCTGGTGGACGGCCGGGTGTTGGACGCCTGGGGACGGGAGCGCGCGGCGGCCTCACCGTAGCCGAACCAGAAAGCTCCCCTCCGAGTCCTCCAGGAGGAAGTCGCGCACTACCGCGCCGTCTTCGCGCATCCCGCGCAGCAGGGTCCGCACCCTGGTTCTGATCGGCGCGCCACCGCCAGCGCGACCCCGGCCGGTCACCACCCGGATCACCGCTCCCCGCCGTGCCTTGCCCTGGGCGCGGATGAACCGTTCCACGTTGGCGACCGCCTCGATCACGGACTGGCCGTGCAGATCGAGCACCACCTCAGGACTTCGATCGGTCCAGTCGAGCATCCGCCCTCCCCGGGTAGTACGCAATTTGCACCTCCTGCCTCCGAGCAGCCCTACGGGGTTACCTAAGTAACTAATACACACGACGTTAGGCTCTGGAGTCCTCCTTGGCAGCGTTCCGACGCCTCAGGCTTATTGCGCCGCGAGTCTCCGCTCTCATGGCAGCGGCACTACTCTCGGCGTGCGCCGCCGCCGATGCCGGCCCCATCCGGATCGGCGTGGCCGGCTCCTTCAGCGACCCCATAGGTCTGCCGATGAAGCTCGCCGCCGAGCTGGCCGCGGAGGAGATCAACGCGGCGGGCGGGATCGGCGGACGCCGTCTCGAGCTGGTCACCCGGGACGACTACGCCGACCCGGACTCGGCCGTGTTCGTAGCGAACGACCTCTATCACTCGGACGTCGCCGCGGTCGTGGGCCATCTCTTCTCCGGGACGACACTCGCCGCCTCCCCGGTATACAACGGCGGGAACGATCCCGTCGCGGCCGTCTCGCCCTCCTCGTCCTCACCTGAGGTCTCCAGCGCCGGGGAGCACACGTTCCGCATCTGCCCGAGCGACCTCGCCCATGGTGCAACCCTGGCCCGCTGGGCTCGTGAGCGCCTGGGGCTCCAGCGGGGCGCCGTGCTCTACCTCAACGACCAGTACGGCCGCGGCATCCGGCAGACCTTCGTGGACGAGTTCCTCCGGCTGGGCGGCGGGCTCCAGTCCATCGATCCCTACCTCGGCGACAAGCCGGACGTGGGTCCGTATCTCGACCGCCTCGCGCGCGACAAGTGGAGCGAGTTCCTGGTCGTAGCCGGAAATCGGGGCGAGGCCGAGGAAGTGATCCGGCAGGCCCGCCGTCGCGGGCTGAAGATTCCCATCCTCGGCGGCGACGGCCTCGAGGGCATCGAGGGAGCCGGCGCGCTGGCGGAAGGCGTGTACCTGACCTCGTCCTACTTTCCCACGCTGACCACCGAGGCCAACCGGAAGTTCGTCGAGGCCTACCGCCGGAAATTCCCGGACGCGGGCATGCCAAACCAGCCGGCGGCGGCGACGTACGACGCGATCTACCTGCTGCGGGGGGTCATCGCCCGGGCGGGGACCGACCGCCAGGCGGTCCGCCGGGCGCTCGCCGCCGTCGGCTCCGAGGTCCCCGCGTTCGAAGGAGTCACCGGCGTGGTCGCGTTCGACGCGGCGGGCGATGTGCCGGACCAGAACGTGTACGTCGGCGTGGTGCACGGCGGCGCGGTGGAGGTGGCTAATCGCGCCACCGACGTCGCCCAGGGACACGCGCCATGATGCGCAGCCTTCGCAGCCGGGTGATCGGCGGGATGGCCCTGCTGGTCGCCCTGGTCTTCGTGATCGCGCTCCTCGGGGTGAACTCCATCCGCGCGCTGGACCAGTCGGTGGAGCGCGAGCTGTCGCTGCTTATGGAGAGCACCGACCTCGGCAACGGGCTGGTGTCCTCCGTGGCCTCCGAGATCCGCTCCGCCGAGCAGTACCTGGTGAGGCCGGCCAGCACTCTTCGGCTCCGGGTCCTGGAGGAGGGCGACTCGGCATACGCCCTCCAGCGCCGCTACCGCGGGCTCGCGTCGCTCACCACCGCCGACCGCTACATCGTCAACCAGATCGCCGAGAACCAGGCGACGGTCGAAGTGGCGTACGCCATGGCGCACGCGCTCACCGATCTCGGCCGGCCCGAGGAGGCCCGGCGGTACGCCGAGCTGGCCCGCTCGCCCTCGGACACGCTGCTGGGCGACGTGCGCGCGCTCTCCCTGGCCCAGAGCTCTCGGGCCGTGGCCCGGGCCGGCGACCTCGGACGCCAGGCCGATCACCGGCGGCAGATGCTGTGGCTGCTGTTCTTCGTCTCCCTGCTCCTGGGCATCGGGATCGTGTTCTGGACCGTGCGCATGGTGGACCGGCCCCTGACCCAGCTGATCGGCGCGGCCGAGCGGTTCGGCGGCGGCGACCTGCGCCCGGTGCGTCTGGGCGCGATGCCCACCGAGCTCGAGCGGCTCTCCCGGGCGATGGACGACATGGGGGGACGGCTCCGGTCGGTGGTCGTGGCGGTGGTCGGGGAGGCGAGCCAGATCGGCAACAGCGCCAGCGACTTCTCCGCCATGAGCGAGGAGCTGGCCGCCAGCAGCGGGGAGATCTCGACGGCGATGGTCAAGATCGCCGCCAGCGCCGAGCAGCAGGTGAGGGGAATGGAGAAGGCGGACGCCCTGCTCCATAGCCTGCGTCAGATCGTGGACGCCAACGCGCAGGCGGCCGGCCGGGTGGGGGAGCTGGGAGGCCGGATTCAGGAGCTCGCCGCGCGCCACCAGGCCGACGTGGCGGCGGCCGGACAGACGCTGCTGGACGTGAAGGAGGTGGTGCGCACCTCGGCGGGACAGGTCAAGGAGCTGACCCGCCTCTCCGAGCCGATCACCGACTTCATCGATCTGATCAAGCAGATCTCGTCCCAGACCAACCTGCTCGCGCTGAACGCCGCCATCGAGGCGGCCCGGGCGGGCGAGCACGGCAGGGGCTTCGCCGTGGTGGCCGAAGAGGTCCGGCGGCTCGCCGACTCCAGCGCGACCGCGGCGGAGGACGTGGCCAAGACGGTGCAGTTCATCCGCAACCAGGTGCGCGAGGTCTCGCACACCATGGAAGCGGGATCGGCGAAGGTCCAGGGAATCGAGACCGTGGCCGCGGCGGCCGCACGGGCGCTGGAACAGATCTCGAGCGCCGTGGGCGAGGTGCACGGCGCGGCGGGCGCAGTGGAGCGTGAGGCGGTGGCGAACCGGCAAATCGTGGAGGAGCTGGGGCTTCGCACCCAGGAGGTGAGTCAGGCCGCTACCGAGCATGCCTCCGCGAGCGAGCAGGTGACCGCGGCGGCCGAAGAGCAGAGCGCCAGCACCGAGGAGATGGCCTCCTCGGCGGGTGACCTGCTCCAGGGCGCCACCCGTCTGACCTCGCTGATGCAGGAGTTCAAGACCTGAGGCTTACCGCTTCTTGACCTTGGCGGCCTTCTTCACCTTCACCTTCTTCACCGCCTTGACCGCCTTGACCGGGCGGGTCGGCTTGGGCTTCGCGCGGGCCTTGGCCTTCTGCGCCTTCTCGCGATCAGCGGCCCGCTCCAGGCGCTTCTGCTGCGCCGCGTGAATTTCGGCCAGCAGCCGGTCGCCCTCCTCCTGCCCCATCAGGCTGCGCCGCGTCGCGTAGCGAACCAGCTCTTCGGCGTCGGCCACGTTGAACTCGGAGAGACGGGCAGCGGCGCGAATGACGTTGTTCAAGGCGTCCGCGACCGGGCTCCGCAACACGTTGGCGATCCCCGGAAGGGTCTCCAGCAACGTCAGGATCTGTGAACCGCCAAGTTCCGATGCCACAATGGCCTCCTTGCCTTCAAATCGCCTCGGGAAACGCGCCTGAATCCAGGCGGAATTCTCGCACCATCCACCCTTGAATGCTAGTAGTATAATGTACTACTAATATTTCGATCCCCCAAGTCGAAGGGTCGGAGTGTCTCCGACCCCTGTATCGATCCTGTTCGCCGTCTCCGCCTATTTCACGGTCAGCTCGCCTCGCATGTCGTACGCCCGGTGCGGCAGGCAGAAGAACTTGTAGGTCCCCGAGCTCAGGGCCGGCACGACCATCCGGTACTCCGTATCCTCGGTCAGAAGCGGGCTGCTGAGATCGCCGGACCGGCGCGGCATGGCGGCGTTGATCTTCTGGTGGTCCTGGGCGGGCAGATCCTTGCCCTCGAAAACCACGCTGTGCGGGGCCCCGCTCACCGCCTTGAACAGCAGCACGTCTCCCCGCCTGGCCGTGACCGAGGCGGGGACGAAGCGGAACTCTCCCTTGCCGTCGGACACCATGCGGACCTCGTGCACCTCCTGCGCCGACGCCCTGGACGAGGCGATGGCGAGCGAGGCGGCGAATGCGGAGATCAGCGCTCCACGGTGGCGCATCAGGGGAAACTCCGATAAATTTGTGACAAAGTGGGGTCATCCAGTTGCATTTCACCGGACCCCATGGAAGGGCAGGCCGTGGGACGCAGGGGCATCAAGGAGTACCGGGCGCCGGAAGCGCTGATCCTGATCGCCGCGGACAGGGACCAGAAGCCGCTGGTCTGCCCCTCGTGCGGCGCCGCCGCCGTCGAACGCATCCCCGAGCGCTCCCCGCACGACGACGCGCCCGGCGGCCGAGTCACCCTCCATTGCACCGCCTGCAGCCGCACGGCGGCCTACATTCCGCGAAACCTCAGTCGCTCCTCGCTGCCCGAGGCTCCTCGGCCCTCGGATCATACCTGATGCGCCTCACTCCGGGGCGCTGAAGAGCCGGTCCCACCGAACCGCAGTGAAGAAGGGCAGCGATCGCCAGCTGGTCGCGTCGTAGCTGAAGTACACCACCAGCGGCCGCCCCCTGACGTTCTCTCTCGGCAAGAACCCCCAGTACCGACCGTCGTAGGAGCTGTCCCGGTTGTCGCCCATCATGAAGAACGAATCGGCCGGCACCACGATGGGGCCCCAGTCCTGAAGGTCGGGCTGGTAGTTCGCCGTGTCCCGGAGCGCCAGATGCGAGAGCTGCCAGTGCCGCATCTTCGCCCGCTGGATGGGATCCTCGGAGCGGCTCGGGTCGGTATGCACCGCGTAGGGCTCATCCACCCGCTTCCCGTTGCGGTAGAGCACGCCGTGCTCCATCGCGAGCGTATCGCCCGGCATCCCGATCAGCCGCTTCACGACCTTGAGCCCCTCCTCCTCCACGGAATCGAACACCAGGATGTCGTTCCGGACCGGCTCCCGGACCGCCGGCAGGTGGGCCCTGAGGATGGGGACTTCCGCCCCGTACAACGCCTTGTTCACGAACAGGAAGTCGCCGATCAGCAGGGTGTTCTCCATGCTGCCCGACGGGATGCGGAACGCCTCCACGAGGAACGTCCGCAGGAAGAACCACACCACGAGCGCGACGACAATGGACTTGGTCCATTCCCAGAGCCAGGTGACGAACGAACGAGTGTGGGGCGTGCCAGTGGTCATGCCGGTATCCGTTGGTGTTGGGGCAGCAGAAATATAGCCCACCCCGTAGCGCTCAGAGGGCCTCCCTGAGAGCCGCCAGTACCCGCCCGGGGTGGGCGCCGGCGTCCGTGATCCGGGGCCAGAGCCGGCGGACCCGCCCGTCCGGACCGATCCAGACGGTGGAGCGGATCACCCCGGTGACCTTCCTGCCATACAGCGTCTTCTCGCCCCAGGCACCGTAGGCCTCCATCACCTTCCGGTCCGGGTCGGAGAGGAGCTGGAACGGCAGGTCGTACTTCCCGGCGAAGCGCTGATGCGAGTCCCCGGCATCGGGTGAGATGCCGATCACGACGGCACCCAGCGCCCGCAGGTCGTCCCAGGCGTCGCGGAAGCCGCAGGCCTCCTTGGTGCATCCTGGGGTGTCGTCCTTGGGGTAGAAGTACAGGATCACCTGCTTCCCCGCGAACTCGCGCAGCGAGACCCGGTGGCCTGCGGCGTCGGTCAGAGCGAAATCGGGGGCGGGGTCACCGATCTGAAGCATGGGGCTCCTCGTGGGATTTCCCCGTCCCGGCGTCCGGGGGGGAGCAGAGCAGGAGAAGCAGTGCGGTCGAACGAGCCGCGTGGAGCAGCGGCCGCGCGGCGCTACTGCGGCTCGGACGCACCCGGATCCCGGTCGCCGGCCGGGGCGCCGGCGGTGGATTCCGCGTGCGCCCGCGCGGGGGTGGTCCCGGTGTCGGCCGGTTCCGCGGACGTCGCGCCCACGGTCTCCCTCCCGCTGACGGGGCTCCGGTCCAGGACGGTCGGCGCCGCCGGCGCACCCTCGGCGAGCCGCTCCTGCCCGCCGACGACGACCTGCTCGCCCGCCTCGACGCCCGACCGCGCCTCGACGAAGCCCGGCGTGCGGACGCCCAGCTCGACCGGGCGGCGAGTCGCCTTCCCGCCGTTGACGACCCAGACGAAGTTGGCCCCCTGCAGCGGCAGCACCGCGTCCTCCGCGATCACGACCGCGTTGGGCCGGACGTCGGTGGCCAGCCTGACCTCGATGAACATGCCGGACTGCAGCTCGCGGCGCGGGTTCGGCACCTCCGCCTTGACGGTGATGGTCCGGCCGGGCTGCCGCACCACCGGATCCACGAAATCCACCCGCCCCGAGAACTCCCGGCCCGGGAGCGCGGCCACTCGGAAGGTGACCTGCTGGCCGACCTTCAGCTGGTCGGCGTAGCGCTCGGGCACCTGGAAAACCGCCCGCTGGGGCGACACCGTCTGCAGCGTCATCAACGGGTCGCTGGTCGTCACGTAGTCGCCCAGACTGACCAGGCGGCGGCCGGCGACGCCGGAGAACGGCGCACGGACCGTCGTGCGGTCGAGCCGGACCTTGAGCAGCTGGTACTGCGCCTCGGTGCTCCGCGAGGTGGCCTCGGCGCGCTCCAGCTCGGACTGGCTCGAGGCCTTCTGGCCGAGGAGCTCCCGGGTGCGGGTGAGCGACTGCCGGGCGAGGTCGCGCTCGGCCTCCGCCCTCGCGACTTCGGCCTGGAGCTCGGCGTCGTCCACCTTGATGAGCGGCTGCCCCCGGGAGACGCGCGACCCCTCGCGCACCAGGATCGCCTCGACGCGACCCTCGATGTCCGGCCGCAGCTCGACCGACTGGACCGCCTCGATCTGCCCGGTCGCGAGGATGGCGTCCACCACGGTGTCGCTCCGGGCGACCACCACCTCGACCGGCATCGCGGGAGGCCCGCCGCCCTCACCGCCGGCGCCGGTCTCCTTGGGCGCGCCGTCGGCGGTGCTGCATCCCACGATCCCCAGCGCCACGACGGCAAGTATCCGTGTCACGGTGCGTCCTTGTTCGAGAAGAGTCTGCGGCCGAGAATCGCCTCCAGCCGCGCCAGCGCCAAGCGGGTCTCGTAGCGAGCCCGGACGAGGTCGGCCTCCGCCTCTGCCAGGGTGACCTGGGCGTCGAGCAGATCGAGGATCGTGCTCGCGCCGGCCCGATAGCGCATGCTCTGCATGCGGTAGTTCTCGCGTCCCACCTGCACGCCCACCGCCGCCAGCTCCACCGCCGCCCGGCTGGTCTGGTAGCTGTCGTAGGCGGCGGTGACGTCGCGCCGCACGACCCGCTCCAGGTCTTCGCGGATGGTGCGTGCCACGTCGCGGGCCACGCGGGCCCGGCTCACCTCGATCTCCCGCTGGCCGTTGTTCCAGATCGGGAACGACAGGCTGAAGGTGAGCGAGGTGACGTTGGCCGCGCCGGGAAAGATCTGGGTGTCGTAGCGCTGGTGGACCGCGCCTATGCCCAGAGTCGGGAAGTAGTCGCTGCGCTGAGACTTGAGCGCCGACTCGGCGGCGCGCTCGTCGGCCCGGGCCGCCCGGTACTGAGGGCCCTGCTCGAGGGCGGCTGCCAGCGCCTCCGTCAATCCGATCGGCAGCTCGGGAGCCGGCATGGTGTCCAGCGGAACCGCGTCCACGGCCCGCGGCTCCCCGACCCGGCGGCCCAGCTCGAGCTGCGCGGTGCGCAGCGCATTCTGCTGGCGGAGCACCTCGACCCCGGACCGGGTGACCTCGAGGACGAGCTGCAGCGAGTCGGTCTGGACCGCCGCGCCCGAAGACACCCGCGCTCTCGCGACCCCCAGGCCTTCCCGCGCCCGGCTCACCCGCTCCTGCGCCACCCGGGTCAGCTCCTGATTCACCAGCACGTCGTAGTAGCTCGACTCGGTCTCCAGCGCGGCCAGGAACCGCTGCTCCAGCTCCCCCGCCTCGGCGCTCGCGACCTCCGCCCGGGTGCGACCGAGCTCGGAGAACTTGCGGAGACTGAACACCTCGTACTCGGCGCGGGCCGATCCGACCACCAGCGTGCTGGTGGGATTGGACGGGTCGGCGGGATTGAAGAACTCGGTGGAGTACTTGGTCTCGTCGAGCCCGACCGAGAGGGAGGGCACGAAGAACGCCAGCATCGCGGCCCGCCGGCCCCATTCGGCGTTGTCGATGTCGCCGAGCGCCTGGACGTAATCCGGATCCAGCCGGGCGGAGCGGCGGATCGCCTCCTCCAGCGAGATCCGGGGGACCGAGTCCGCCGCGACGGCGGCCACCTGCGCCGGAGGCACCGAGTCGGCCTGCGCGGCCGGCAGGGTGGCCTGAGCCGCGAGGAGCAGTGCCGAGATCATTCGGCCTCCGCCGCCGCGAGCGATCCGCGCTGCACCCGCTCCCGCCCCCGCATGCGCGAGAGCAGCCCGTCGAAGATCACGTAGACTGCGGGCACCACGTAGAGGGTCAGGAGCGTGGAGAACAGCATGCCCCCGACGATGGCGTAGCCCAGCGGCCGGCGGCTGAGCGAGCCGGCACCCAGGCCGAGCGCGATGGGAAGCGCCCCCATCACCGTGGCGACCGAAGTCATGAGGATGGGCCGAAGACGGATCCGGCCGGCCTCGAGCGCCGCCTCGATCGTGGGCATGCCCTTTTCCTTCAGCTGGTTGATGTACTCGACCAGCAGGATCGAGTTCTTGGTGACCAGTCCGATCAGGAGGATCATGCCGATCTGGCTGTACACGTTGATGGTCGAGCCCGCGAGCCTGAGGGTGAACAGCGCTCCCGTCACCGCGAGGGGCACGGCCAGGAGCACCGTGAACGGGTGCACCAGCGACTCGAACTGGCTCGCCAGTACCATGAAGACGACGACCAGCGCCAGCACGAAGGCGAAGTAGAGCGACGAGCCGCTCTCCTCCAGCTCGCGGGATTCTCCCGCCAGGGCCGTGCTGCTGCCCTTGGGCAGCACCTCCGCCGCGATGCGGTTCAGCGAGTCGAGCGCCGCGCCGAGAGTGAAGCCGGGCGCCAGGCTGGCGGTGAGGGTGGCGGAGCGAACCCGGTTGAAGTGGGCGAGCTCCCGCGGGCCAACGCCTTCCGCCACCGTGGCCAGCGCCTCGAGCTTCACCAGCCCGCCGTCCCGTCCGCGCAGGTACAGGCCGGTCATGTCGCTCGGAGTGGCACGGGCCCTCGGGTCGAGCTGCACGATCACGTCGTACTGCTTGTTGGCCCGGGTGAACGTGCTCACTTCCCTGCCGCCGAGGAGCACCTGCAGGGTCGTGGCGACGTCCCCGACCGCGATGCCCAGATCCTCGGCCCGGTTCCGGTCGAAGCTGACGGTGAGCTGCGGCTTGTTCACCCGCAGGTCGCTGTCCACGTTGAGCAGGCCCGGTACCATGCGCGCACGCGCGAGCAGGGTATCGTTGCCCTGCGCCAGGGTGGCGAAGTCGGGATGCTGAATGACGAAGTTGACCGGATTGCCCCAGCCGAAGGCCGGCGGGTTGGTGGCGAAGGCGAAGACGCCCGGGATTCCGAAGTACCCCGCCTGCACGCCGCCGATGATCTCCTCTGCCGAGCGCTCCCGCTCGGACCAGTCCTTCAGGTTGCTGAAGATCATGCCCCGGCTCACGCCGTCTCCGATGTTGACCACGCTGAAGTAGCTCTCGATCTCCGGCGTCTGGGCCTGCACCGCCTCGGCGCGCCGCTGGTACTCGTCGGTGTACGCCAGCGAGGAGCCTTCGGGAGCGATGATGAAGGAGAAGAACCAGCCGCGGTCCTCGGGCGGAACGAACTCCCGCTCCAGCGTGCGGAAGACGAAGACGGCGCCGATGGTCACCAGCACCGCGCCGATCACGACCACCGTGCGGTGGCGCACCGCGAGTCCCAGCGTGCGTGCGTAGCCGGCCGCCAGGCGGGTGAACCCTTCTTCCAGGACCCGGTAGAACCGCCCGTGGCGCTGCGGCACGCGGAGGATCTTGGCGCAGAGCATCGGCGTCAGCGTGAGGGCGACGAACCCGGAGATCAGCACCGAGCCGGCGACGGCGACCCCGAACTCGTTGAACAGCCGCCCGGTGGATCCCTTGAGAAAGGCGAGCGGCGTGAAGACCGCCACCAGGGAGATGGTCGTCGCAATGACGGCGAAGCCGATCTCTCGGGTGCCGTTCGTCGCCGCGGTCTCGGGGTCCTCGCCCAGCTCCTCCTGGTGCCGGTAGGCGTTCTCCAGCACGATGATCGCGTCGTCCACCACGATGCCGATGGCGAGCGTGAGCGCCAGCAGGGTGAAGTTGTTGATCGAGAACCCCATGAAGTACATGATCGCGAAGGTGGACACGATCGACGTGGGGATCGCCAGACCGGGGATGATCGTCGCCCGCAGGTTGCGGAGGAACACGAAGATGATGACCACCACCAGCAGCGCGGCGATGATCAGCGTCTCCTGGGCCTCGGTGATGGAGCTCTTGACGAAGATGGACTGGTCGAACGCCGCGGTGATGCTGACGCCCGGGGGCAGCGACGCCTGGATCCGCGGCAGCTCCTCGTGAATGGCATCGGCCACAGCGATGATGTTCGCCTTCGATTGCCGGATCACCCCGATCGCGACCGCCGGCGTGCCCTTGAAGCGGAGCGCGCTCCGCTCGTCCTCGGGGGCCAGCTCCACCCGGCCCAGATCCTTCAGCTTGACCAGCACGCCGCCCTCGTTGTCCACCACGAGGTTCCCGAACTCCTCGGGCGTCTTCAGCTCGCCGAGCGAGCGGACGGTGAACTCCCGGCGGTCGGACTCGATCCGGCCGGCGGGGACCTCGACGTTCCGGGTCCGGATGGCCTGCTCCACGTCCTGCACCGTGAGCCCGCGCGCCGCCAGCTCGGAGGCCGACAGCCACACCCGCATGGAGAACCGGCGCTCGCCGAAGATTCGCGCCTGGCCGACGCCGGGCAGCGTCTGGAGGCGGCTCTTCACCAGCCGGTCGCCGAGGTCGGAGAGCTGAAGCAGGTCGTAGTTCTCGCCCGAGAGGGCGAGCCAGAAGAACGGCTGAGCGTCGGCGTCCTGTTTGGCCACCACCGGCTCCTCGACGTCCTCGGGCAGGCGCTCGCGGATGCGCGAGACCTTGTCGCGGGTGTCCTGCGCCGCGGCCTCCACGTCGCGGTCGAGGTTGAACTCGAGGGTGATGTTGCTGAACCCCTCGGCGCTCGAGCTGGTGAGGGTCCGCAGGCCTTCGACGGTGCTGAGCTCCTCCTCCAGGATGTCGGTCACCGCCGACTCGACCACCTGGGGATTCGCGCCGGGAAGCGCGGTGCTCACCGAGACGATGGGCGGGTCCACGTCGGGGAACTCGCGGACCGCCAGCTGGGTGTAGCCGATGGCTCCGAAGAGCACCAGCGCGAGGCTCACCATGCTGGCGAGCACCGGCCGGCGGATGGAGAGGTCCGATAGCATCATGGCTCGGTACCTAGCAGTAGTAGTAGATCATACGTCGCGCCTGTGCCCGGCGGTTCACCAGAGAACACGTCGCCCTACGGAACGCCAAAGGTGGAGATTCACCCCGGTGATTACATTGACCCATCCCTTACAGAACCGTCACTCATGGCCGTCAAACTGACGTCGAGGCAGCAGGCCCAGCTCGCCTACCTCCAGACCGTGCCGCCGAAACTGGGGCGCATTCATGCCGTCATCGAAGAGATGTCGTCACTGCGGGCCGACGAGGCGGTCGTGCGCGGGTTCGCGCGCCTGCTCGACGAGATCAAAGGCAACGCTTCGGCACTCAGTCTCACCGGGTTGGCGGACACAGCGGGTCTCATGGGTACCATGTCTCGCCGAGGTGGAGGGCTGCAGATGAAAGTGCGGGGGCTGCGGGAGTTGCTGGGAAGTCTCAGGATCAATTACGAGGCTGCCTTGCGCTCAGCGACGACCCCGGAATCGTCCGCTCCGGCCGAGGACTGAGCCTGCACCTATCGGGAGCCGGCCCGTCCGCTCCTGCCGGCCACGCGATCGATGACGGGGCCCAACATCAGGACGATCATGGCGTTGACCAGGACACCGATGAGTGCCGACACGAAGGTGAGGGCTCCCAAGATCAAGCCCGCGCCGATGGTGGCGAGGACCACTCCGATCCAGTAGGACATCGAGCGTCTCCGAAGGAGAACCGAAAAGTGGAGGCATAGGTTACTCAGGCGAGACCCGTCCCGCAACTCCAGCCGTCTCACGCCCGCACCGAGGAACTCACATGCGACCGTCGCTCTCCGCCGCCATCCTGCTCGCGGCGCTCTCCGCCCCGTTGGCCGCCCAGGAGCACTCTCACGACCAGTCCGATGCCGACAAGGCGGCGCATGGCGACGGGGCCATCCCCGCCGGCTGGACCGTTCGTGCCGACCGGGGCGATACCAAGGACGCGAAGGTGGTATCCATGGGCCAGGGGCTGCATATCACCACCGGGCCCGCCATCATCCTCTATCGCTCCGACACCGAGGGCAGCGGTCCGTTCCACACCCTCGCCACGTTCACCCAGACCAAGCCGTCGGCGCACGCGGAGGGCTACGGGCTCTTCGTGGGAGGCCGGGACCTCGCCGGTCCGGCGCAGACGTACATCTACTTCCTGGTGCGCCAGGACGGGAGCTATCTCATCAAGCGGCGCGACGGGGAGAAGACGAGCGACGTCTCCAAGGGCTGGGTCCCGAGCGCGGCGGTGAAGAAGCCGGACGGGAAGGGGCCTTCCACCAACCTGCTCGAAGTGGACAACAAGAGCGATCCGAGCCGGGTCGTCTTTCTGGTAAACGGGCAGAAGGTGTACGGCACCGACGCCAAGGGGATGGCGCTCGACGGCATCGTCGGAATCCGGACCAACCACAACCTCGACGTGCACGTCGCGGGGTTCGACGTGCACCGCTGAGCCGGTCCGCTTCCTCAGCGCGTCGGGGGGGCCAGCAGTCGCATGAGGTCGACTTCGACGTGGGGGGTGGCGGGGATGGGGGTGAGGTCGTGCGCGAGGGCACGGGCCACCGCCTGCAGCTCGTACGGCTCCGCGCCGGCGGCGACGCGGAGCCGGTCCACCTGGCGGGCGATCATTCTGGCCCTGAGCCCCACGCCTTCCGGGCTGCCTGCCACCTCGCTCGCGGCCTCCACCTCTGCCGGCGCGGCAGCCACGGCGCTGGCCGCCGCGGTGAGGGCCAGGTCCTGGGCCGCGTCGTTCCCCGGATCCACCCGCAGCAGCGCGACCAGATCGCCGAAACGCTTGACGAAAGCGGAGTTCAGGTCCAGACCCGGTCTCGTGGCAGGAGTCCCGGGGCAAGGTGTCATCCCGCGCTCAACTCCGCAACCACGCAGCCGCGTGCCCGAAGCGCGCGGTCGGGCGTCCGCTTGACGCGGCGCGCCGCCGCGCCATACATTGCGCTCATGCGCCCCGAGACCCGTCGAAACCGCAATCCGCTGTCCATCGACCACGCCGTCACGTAGAGGTTTCGGGCCGTCGCACGTGTGACGCTCTGATGTTTCCAACCCGCCTCGACGTTCGAGGCGGGTTTTTTGTTTTCACCATCCCGAAGGGAGAGACCATGTTGCGACCGAAGTTGCTGGGCATCGCCGCGCTGGCCGTCGGTCTGTCGGCCGCCGCGCGAACCGCCCGGGCACAAGCCGCCGTCGGCGCGGATCTCGGCCTGTTCAGCGGCTACGTCTGGCGGGGGGTGAGCCTCACCAATCGCCCCGTGGGGCAGCCGGGCGTATACCTCATCGTTCCGGCCGGAGCCGCGTCGCTGACGGTGGGTGGCTGGGCGAACGTGGACCTCGGCCGCTACGACGGCAGCGACGACCTCAGCCAGAGCGGAGGAGCCTCGAGCCTCGACCTGTCCGAGTTCGACCCCTGGGCGGAGGTGAGCCTGCCGGCGGGCAAGGCCATGCTCACCGGCGGGGTGATCGGGTACGTCTTCCCCAACGACTTCGGCGCCACCGACGACTTCAACACCTGGGAGGTCTACGGCAAGGTCGGGCTCAGCGCCCCACTCAGCCCGAAGCTCGCGGTGTACTACGACTTCGATAAGGTGGACGGGGCCTACATCGAGGGCAGCATCGGCCATTCGGTGCCGCTGGGCTCCTCCATCTCGCTCAACTTGGGCGCGCTCGCCGGCTTCAGTGCCGGCCAGGCCGAGGCTGACTCCCCGGGCGAGCTCAACAACTTCTTCGCGAACGGCTTCACCCACCTCGACCTGTCCGCCGGCGTGCCGCTCTCGGCAGGCATCTTCTCCATCACGCCGGTGCTCCATCTTCTCGTCAACGGCGACGAGGTCACCAAGTTCACCTCGCCGGGGAACGAGAGCGACGTGAAGGCGTGGGGCGGACTGACCGTGAGCTGGTCCCGTCCCCTGGGGACCGCCGCCACCTCGAAATAGGTGGAAAAACGCAGAGGGCATCGGGCACGGCGGTTGCTTGACCGTCGTGCACCGTCCGGTACATTGACTTTCAGACGCCGACTTTCAGACGCCCATTTCAGTCGTCCCACCCGGAAAAGCCTCCGAAGGAGATCTCATGAAGGCAGCGAACCTGCTGAGGACGATTGCGCTCGGGATCCTGCTGGCAGCGCCCGTCAGCGCGGCATACGCGCAGGCCGAGATCGGGGCGCAGCTGGACCTCTTCAGCTCCTACGTGTGGCGGGGCGTGAGTCTGGCGAACAAGCCCGTAGCGCAGCCGGATGTCTGGGTGAGCTTCCCGGCGGGCACTGCCTCGATCACCGCGGGGGGCTGGACCAGCATCGAGATAGGGAAGTACGACGGCAGTGACGACATCAGCGAGAGCGGCGGGCTCTCGGCGTTCAACCTCGCCGAATTCAATCCCTACGCGGAGGTGAGCTTCGGGGCGGGGAAGGCGACGTTGACCGGTGGTGTCATCGGATACATCTACCCCAACGATACCGACAACGGGCTCAACAGCGACTTCAACACCTGGGAGATCTACGGCAAGGTGGGGCTCGACACCCCGCTCGCTCCGGAGATCTCTCTGTATTACGACATCGACAAGGTCAACGGCGCGTACCTGGAAGGCGCCGTGTCGCATTCCCTGGCACTGGACGAGAATCACACGCTGGACCTGGGGGCGCTCGCCGGCTTCACCGCGGGTCAGAATTTCGACCCGGATTCCGACGACTTCACCAACAATTTCGAGGACAACGGCTTCACGCACCTGGACCTGTCGGCCGGCGTGCCGCTCACCGCGGGCATGTTCTCGATCACTCCGGTGCTCCACTTTCAGATCGGGGTGGACGAGCTGACCAAGTTCACTTCCCTGTCGAACGAGAGTGACGTGAAGCTCTGGGGCGGGGTCTCGATCGGCTGGTCGAACGCGGTGGAAGAGGAGGAGGCAGCGGCGGGAACGGAAGCGGCGGAGCAGTAGCGCCGCTAGGTCCTTCGCCTGGCGCGGGAGGAAGCCGCGGAGGTGACGGCTCTCGAGCGCCGGGATGGTACCTTCATGGAGCCGGGTGGCGACGAACGTCGCTTCCGGACGAAGTCCGCCACCTTCGCGATGTCCCGGAAGAAGTCCCGCCTGGCCTCGTCACGCACCTCGTCGGGGGCCCTCAGCACGGACGACGGGTGCAGGGTGGGGATGACCGGCCCGGCCCACTCCGACATCACGAGCTCACCCCGATGTTGCGTGACGCGGAAGCCGTTGCCGAGCAGCGCCTGCGCGGCCGTGCTGCCGAGCGCCACCACCACGTTCGGCTTCACCAGCCGGATCTCCTCCCGCAGCCATGGATTGCACGCGCGTACCTCGGCGGCGTTGGGCTTCTTGTGCAGCCGGCGCTTCACCAGCTCCTGGCGGACGAACTTGAAGTGCTTGACGGCATTGGTCACGTAGACGGTGTCGCGATCCAGGCCGGCGGACGCCAGCGCTTCGTCGAGGAGTCGCCCGGCCGGGCCGACGAAGGGGCGGCCGACGCGATCCTCCTGATCCCCCGGCTGCTCGCCGACGAACATCGCTGCGGCTCCGGCCGGGCCTTCGCCGAACACCGTCTGGGTCGCGTTCTTCCACAGATCGCAGCCGCGGCAGCTCCTGGCGGCCTCGCGCAGCTTCGAGAGGGTCGGATTCGGGGGGATGAAGTCGGCCGCGGAGCGGGTGGATGCGACTCGAGCCATACCTGAATGTCCGCGACTACCGGCGGGGATGTGGTGACGTGTGTCACCCGGCTCAGGCCGACTTCGCCGCCTCACAGAAGGTGTCTTCCAGCCGATTCAGCATCTCGGTCAGCAGCTCCATCGGGATGTTCAACGCCGGCTCGATCCGGATGGTGCGGGCCTTGGAGTAGGTGCCGGCGACGAGGACCCCGCGCTTGAAGAGGCCGGCCGCGCAGCGGAACCCGATCTCGTCGGTGGGAAACTCCATCCCGATCAGCAGCCCCTTGCCGTGCGCCTCGGTGAGTACCTGGGGGTACCTGGCTTGCAGGGCGCCGAGCTCCCGGAGAAGGAAGTCGCCCTTGGCGGCCGCCTGACCGGGCAGATCCTCCTCCAGCGTCACCTGGATCGCCGCGATCCCCGCGGCGCAGGCCATCGGATTCCCGCCGAACGTGGTGGAGTGAATGATGGGATTCGGGATCATCACCTCCCATATCTCCGGCGTCGCGATGAAGGCCGACAGCGGCATGACCCCGCCCCCGAGCGACTTGCCCAGACACATGATGTCCGGGACCGTCCGGGTGTGGTCCACCCCCCAGAGCGCCCCCGTTCGCCCCATGCCGGTCTGGATCTCGTCCGCGATGAGGAGGGCGCCGTACCGGGTGCAGAGCTCCCGGGCACGGGGCAGGTAGCTCTCGGGCGGCACCACTCCGCCCGCCTCCCCCTGCACCGGCTCCACCACGAACCCCGCAACCGGCGTCCCCACCTGCTCCGCCTTGGCGAGCTCCGCCTCCAGCGCCTCCGGGTCCCCGAAGGGCACGAAGCGGACGTCCTGCAGGCCGCCGGCGAAGGGCTCACGGAACGACGCCTTTCCCATGAGCGAGAGGGAGCCCATGGACTTGCCGTGGAATCCTCCGAGGGTGGAGATGAACAGATTCCGACGGGTGTAGAGCCGCGCGAGCTTGATCGCTCCCTCGATCGCGTCGGTTCCGTTGTTGATGAAGAACGTGTTCGCCAGGTCGCCCGGGCTGACCATCGCCAGCAGCCGCGCCAGCCCCGCCCGCCACGGCTCGAGCAGCTCCTGGCTGTTGAGCGCCATCCGCTCCATCTGGCTGGCGACCGCGCGCACGATCCTGGGGTGGTTCACTCCCGCGCTGAAGATGCCATACCCGCCGAGACAGTCGATGTACTGCCGGCCGAGCAGGTCGGTCAGAATAGAGCCTTCGCCCGACCACTCCAGCGCGGCGAACTGTCCGGCCTCGGTGACCGATTTCCGGTAGCCGATGAAGCCGCGGTTGACGAAGCGCTCGTACGCCTCCACCGTCTCCGCGATGAAGGCGTGCTTCTCGTCGAGGGCCAGCTCGCGTCCCTCGATCAGCTCGAGGTACCGCCGGCCGAGCGCCAGCACCTCGTCGTTCGCGTGGCGCGTCACGCCGACTTGATCTCGGTCCAGATCTGATCCCAGGTCGCCGTGTCACGGCCGAGATCGACCTGGTACTCCAGCCGCTTGAGCTCCTCCTCGGTCGGGTAGGGAACCGGGGTATCGAGCAGCTTGGCCGCCGCGGCGTTCGGCGTCCCGTAGCCGGTGGCGTTGGACAGTCCGGCGCCGACGTCCGGGCGGAGGATGTAGTTCATCCACTCGTGCGCGGCGCGCTTGTTGGGCGCGCTCGTGGGCACGCACATCAGGTCGCCCCAGATGGTACACCCCTCCTTGGGGATCACATAGCCGAGATTGGGCTGCTCCGCCTTGGCCTGGGTGGTATCGCCGTTCCAGAGCTGGGAGATCCACACGTCGCCCGAGATGAGCTGGGCCTTCACCGGGGCCGACAGGTAGGCCTTGAGCTGCTTCTTGGCCTGAATCGCGTCGGCCTTGGCTTTCGACAGCTGCTCCGGCTCGATGGAGTTGAGCGAGTGGCCCCGGTAGCGCAGGAACGCCCCGATGACTTCGCGGCCGTCGTCCATCATCGTCATCTTGCCCCGCAGCTGGGGGTCGTGAAACACCGCCCAGCTGTCCGGCGGGGACTTCACCTTGTCGGTCCGGTACGCGATCCCGCTGGTGCCCCACTGCCAGGGAACCGAGTGGGTGTTCCCCGGGTCGGAGGGAAGGTTCTGGAAGATCGGGGAGACGTTTCCCCAGTTGGTGAGGTACTTCTTGGCGAGGGGGCCGATCAGGTCGGTCGCCACGAGGACCGGCAGGATGTAGCCCGAGGGCACGATGATGTCGTACCCGGTGGCGCCCGCCTGCAGCTTGGCGACCATCTCCTCGTTGCTCTCGTACGTATCGTACGTCACCTTCACCCCGAACTCCTTCTCGAAGTTCGGCACCGTGTCGTCGGCGATGTAGTCCGACCAGTTGTAGATGTGCAGCTCCTTCTCGATCGGCCCCAGATCGCCGCCGGCGGTCGCGGTCTCACCCGCCTTCCCTCCCTTGTCGCTCCCGCTGCAGGCCGAGAGGAGCGCGCCGACCGAGCTCAGGCTGATCCCGAGGGCCATCGCGCGCCAGACGAAATCGCGGCGGGAGATCCCCCCGCTTTCCAGCTCTCCGACGAGGCGTTCGAGTTCCTTGCGCTTGCTCATGTGGGCTCTCCTGTGAGTCGTGGTCCGTCGGGTCGTGAGTCCTGCTCAGCTCAGCCAATCCTTCATGCGATAGTACCCGCCTACCGCCGGCAGGAACCACGGGGTTCCCCGGAACAGCGGGATCGTGCGCAGGCCGTCTCGGGTGAGCTCGGGAACCGGTGAGCGGCCGGCCAGCGCGTCACCCATCCGCGCGCCGAGCCAGGTGGCCAGCGCCACGCCGTGGCCCGCGTAGCCGAGCGCGTGGTGAACGCCCTCCAGCCGGCCGGCGTGGGGCATGCGGTCGCGGGTAAAGCATACGTTGCCGGCCCAGGCATATTCGATCGGCACGTCCGCGAGCGAGGGGAACACCCTGCGCATCGCCCTCGCGAGGATCCGGGCGCTGCGCTCGACACCGGTCGGCGTGAACGACGCCCGCCCGCCGAAGACCAGCCGTCCGTCCTCCGACAGCCGAAAGTAGTGGAGCAGGTGCAGGGTGTCGCTCATCACCCGCCGCCGCGGCATCAGCCTGCCCGCGAGCGAGGGGTCCAGCCTGGCGCTGGCGACGACGTAGCTGCCGACCGGCACCACCCGCCGCCGGAGCTCGGGGAACGCAGGCCCGCTGTAGCCATTGGTCGCCACCAGAACGCCAGCCGCCTTGAGCGGACCCCTGGAGGTCGCGACCGTGGTCCTCCCCCCGGAGCGGGTGGCGCCGAGCGCCTCGACACCCTCTACGATCACCGCGCCTGCCCGGGCCGCCGCCGCGGCGAGGCCCATGCAATATCGGCGGGGGTGCAGCGCGCCCGCCGACGGGTCCAGCAGCCCGCCGTGGTAGCTCGCAGAGCCGATCTCCTCCCGCAGCTCGGCCGGCCCCAGCAGCGCGGTGTCGTGCCCGAAGCTCTCTCGCATGGTCAGCCGGCTCCGCTCGAGATCGCGGAGGTGGCCGGGTTTCGCCGCGAGCGTCACGGCGCCACCGCGGCGGAACTCGCAATCGATGGACTCCTCGGCGACCAGCCGCTCGAGGAATCCGATCGCCTCGGTCGACGCCGCGAAGAGCGCCCGGGCGCGGGCGACGCCGTATCGGCGCGTCAGGCACTCCGCCTCCGGCTGGTACCCCGGGAGCACGAACCCGCCGTTCCGCCCGCTGGCCCCCCATCCGACCCGGTGCCGCTCCAGCACCGTCACCGTCGCCCCGTGACGGGCCAGCACCCGGGCCGCCGAGAGGCCGGTATAGCCGCCGCCCACGATCGCGACGTCGGTGCAGTCGGGGAGCTGGGCGCCGGGGCCCGACGGCGGCCCGGCGCCCTCGTCCCACAGGCAGCGCTCGACCACTGCGCGCTCCGCTACCTGTCCCTCGCGAGCCGGTCGGCCACGTAGATCAGCGCGGTCGTCACCAGCAGGATGATCGTGCTGATCGCGTTGATGCTCGGCTCCACGTTGCGCCGCACCATGCCGTAGACCACGATCGGGAGGGTCGAGGACCCCGAGCCCGACACGAACGACGTGATCACGAAGTCGTCGAACGACATGGTGAAGGCAAGCAGGGCGCCCGAGAGGATCCCGGGCCACAGCTGGGGCACGGTCACCTTCCAGAAGGTGGTGATCTCGTCGGCGCCCAGGATCATGGACGCCTCCTCCAGCGTCCGGTCCATCCCCTCCAGCCGCGCGAGCACCACGATCACGACGAACGATAGGCAGAACGCCACGTGCGCGATGATGATGGTGGTCAGCCCGAGCGGGATCTTGACCAGGGCGAAGAGGATCAGGAGCGAGATCCCCACCACGATCTCCGGCGTCACGATCGGCACGTAGAGAAAACCCTCGAGCGCCGTGCGGCCCCGGAACCGATGGCGGGCCAAGGCCAGCGCGATCAGGGTGCCCAGCACGGCGGAGAGGACGGTGGAGACGCCGCCGACGATGAGGCTCGCCTTGAGACCCCGAAGAATGTCCGGCCGCTCGAACAGCCGGTGATACCAGCCCAGAGTGAACCCGGACCAGTCCACCGAGAATTTCGAGTCGTTGAACGAAAACACGACCAGCACCAGGATCGGGATGTGCAGGAACCCGTACACCAGGAAGCTGACGGCCAGGATCCAGCGCGGCAGGCGGGAGCCCATCTCAGGGCGCCTCGCCCGGGGCTCTATCTCTCACCCGGAGATAGAGCATCACCGCCACGAGCACCATGGCCATGACGATGAAGGAGGCCGCCGAGCCGAAGGGCCAGTTCCGGGCGGCGGAGAACTGGTTCTGCACCAGGTTCCCGATCATGAGCTGCTTGGCGCCGCCGAGCAGGTCGGCGGTGAGGAACGACCCCAGTGCCGGGATGAACACCAGCAGGCACCCGGCCACCACCCCCGGCATCGAGAGCGGCAGCGTGATGCGCCTGAAGCGCTCGGCGGGCCGCGCCCCCAGCACTTCCGCGGCCTCGAGCAGGGACAGGTCGAGCTTCTCGAGCGACGCGTAGATCGGAAGAATCATGAAAGGGAGGAAGCCGTACACCAGGCCCGCCATCACGGCGAAGGGGGTGTAGAGCATGGTGATGGGCTCCTCGATCAGACCCAGCCGCAGCATCCAGTCGTTGAGCAGCCCGGTGTCCCGGAGCAGGAAGATCATCGCGAAGGTCCGGACCAGGAAACTGGTCCAGAACGGCAGCACCACCAGGAAGAGGAGCAGGTTCTTCCACTTGCCCCCGCGGGCGATGGTGTAGGCCACCGGGTAGCCGAGCAGGAGACAGATCAGCGTGCACGCCACCGACCAGATGAAGGTGCGCTTGAGGATGTCGAGGTAGAGGGGATCGAAGAACCGCCGATAGTGCTCGAGGGTGAACCCGGGCTCCACCCCGCCGTAGATGCCGCGCGGCATCATGCTGTACGCCAGCATGATCAGTATCGGAACCAGGAAGAAGACGACCAGCCAGATGGTGCCGGGCGCGAGCAGTGCCCACGCGCGAGCCTGCGGACGCGGATGCATCCACGCCAGGATGCGCTCCCGGACCGACGCCATCAGGCTTCCTCCAGGATCTGGCAGTCCTCCGGCAGCCAGGCCACCGCGGCCTGGTCGCCGCGCTTCCAGGGGAGCGGCTTGATGAGCTGACCCTCGTTCCGCACCGCGACGGTGACATCCTCGCAGCCCGGCACCGTGACGATGACGTGCATCGTCTCGCCGAGGTAGATGACGTCCCGAATGGTCCCGCCGACGGCGTTCTCACCCTCGGGCACGGACTCCGACCGCCAGACGTCCATCCATTCGGGCCGGACCGCGATCCGGACCGCCCCGCCCTCCCGTATCGCTGCGCTGTCGGGCACCAGGAAGCGCCCTCCGCCGCGTCGCGCCACCTCCCAGCTCCGGCCGTTCCGCCGCTCCGCGATTCCGTCGAAGAAGTTGGATTCGCCGATGAACTTCGCCACGAAGGCGGTGCGGGGATTCTCGTAGATCTCCGCCGGCGTACCCAGCTGCGCCACCCGCCCGTTGTCCATGACCGCGATCCGGTCGGACATGGTGAGCGCTTCTTCCTGGTCGTGGGTGACGTAGACGAACGTGGTGCCGAGCTGCTTGTTCAGGGACTTGAGCTCGAGCTGCATCTCCTTGCGAAGCTTGAGGTCGATCGCGCCCAGCGGCTCGTCCAGCAGGAGGATGTCGGGCTCCAGCACCAGCGCGCGCGCCAGCGCGACCCGCTGCCGCTGACCTCCGGAGAGCTGGCCCGGCATCCGCTTCGAGAAGGTGCCGGGCTCGAGCCGCACCATCTCCAGGGCTCGCCCTACCCGGTCGCCGATCTCCGCCTTGGGCGTGTTCCGCTGCTCCAGCCCGAACGCCACGTTCCGCTGCACCGAGAGGTGGGGGAAGAGGGCGTAGCTCTGGAATACCATGGCGATCTTGCGCTCGTAGGGCCGCTTCCTGTTCACCACCTCGCCGAGCAGACGGACCTCGCCGCCGTCCTCGTCGGGCTGCTCGAAGCCGGCCAACAGCCTCAGGGTGGTGGTCTTCCCGCAGCCCGACGGACCCAGCATCGAGAAGAACTCCCCCCGCTGGATCTCGAACGAGACGTCGTTCACGGCCTTCACGTCACCGAAGGTCTTGGAGACATGGGAAAGCTGTACGACACTGCCTGTTGTGGACGACGGAGAGACGACCAAGCGGAAGGCGTCCTTCCCGGAGATCGAGCGTTGCGCTGCAGAACGTCGGGGAGAACGTACTGCCGGCTACTGGGCCTGTCGAGAGCCCGAGACGGCTTCCGCCAATGCCGCTTCCATCACCTCGAGACCCTCGTCGAGCACCGCGTCCTCGATGGTGAGCGGAGCGAGCACCCGGATCACGTTGCCGTAGGTGCCGGCGGAGAGCAGAATGAGACCCCGGCGGAGGGCGGCCGCGAGCAGCCGGCCGGTGAGCGCCTTGTCCGGTGCACGCGAGGCGGGATCGGCCACCAGCTCCATGCCGACCATCGCGCCGAGGCCCCGGACGTCTCCGATGCAGGGATTGGACGCGGCCCAGTGGCGGAACCGGCCGGCGATCCGCGCGCCGGCCTGCCGGGCCCGCTCGGGGATACGCTCCCGCTCCATCGCGTCCAGCACCGCCAGCGCGGCCGCGCAGGCCAGCGGGTTTCCGCCATAGGTGCCTCCCAGGCCGCCCGGTTGCGCCGACTCCATGACGTCGGCGCGCCCGGTGATCGCCGCGAGCGGGAGACCGCCCGCGAGAGACTTGGCCGTGGTGATGATGTCGGGGATCAGGTCGTAGTGCTCGCAGGCGAACATCGCGCCGGTGCGGCCGAACCCGGTCTGGATCTCGTCCGCCACGAACAGGATGCCGTGCTCGCGGGCGAAGGCGGCCAGGGCCTGCACGTAGTCCGCCGGGGCCGGCACGAAACCGCCTTCGCCCAGCTCGAGCTCCATCACGATGGCCGCGACGGACTCCGGATCCACCGTGGCGGCAAAGAGCCGCTCGAGATAGGCGCGGTCCGCCATGCAGCACCGTTCCCCCGCTCCGGCCGCCTTCTCGCACCGATAGCAGTAGGGATAGGGTATCCGGTACACCTCCGGCGCGAAGGGGCCGAATCCCTTCTTGTAGGGCACCGCCTTCGAGGTGAGGGCCATCGCGAGGTTGGTCCGGCCGTGAAAGCCGTGCTCGAAGCAGACGATCGCCTGCCGCCCGGTGAACGCGCGCGCCACCTTCACCGCGTTCTCCACCGCCTCCGCCCCGCTGTTCACCATGAAGGTGCGCTTGTCGTGCGTGCCCGGCGTGATGCGGTTGAGGCGCTCGGCCAGCTCGACGTAGGGCTCGTAGGTGGAGACCGGGAAGCAGACGTGGGCGAACCGGTCCAGCTGGGCCCGCACGGCCTCGACCACCGCGGGGTGGCGGTGGCCCGTGTTCACGACGCCGATCCCGCCGCCGAAGTCGATCAGCCGGTTGCCGTCAGCGTCGGTGACTACCGCCCCCTCCGCCTGCACGATGGCTATCGGGGTGACGGCGGGCACCCCGCGGGGCACGGCCGCCGAGCGGCGAGTCAGCAAGGCCCGGCTCTTCGGGCCAGGGATCTCGGTCCGGATCTGGATGACGCCTGCCATCGTCGCCTCGAGTACGGGGGGTGGGGAAAGATACCCGCGACGCTGGCGGCCGACTCGCCGACGGCGATAGCGGCGGAGGAACGGCGCGGCCGCGCCGAGCGGTCCGGCGGCCTTGAATAAGTATTCGCTCGGCCCGCCGAAGGGATGATTATCACCTTGACCTGTAATGACTTGCCACATTGGATGTGAATCTGGCTGGCCTTCGATACCGCCCCCGAACGCCTGCCGGGGCTGGACAGCCGGTGGGGGGCGAGCGCTATGATGTCTGTGCGGCGGCCCCACCGGGGCTGGCGTGTTTGCATCCTCCGACCAAGCGGAGGGTCCACTCCTCGCAGCTGACCATCTCCTTGAGCTGCGAGCCCCTATATGCGGGGGGGGCGAGGAGGCATAGCCTCCAGACCGAGTCCCGCTTCACCCGAAAAGAGGAGTTTGTGAAAGTCCTGATGTTGGGCGCCGGCGCGGTGGGGACCGTGTCAGCCCTCAAATTCGTGCAGGAGGCGATGCTCGAGAAACTCGTCATCGCCGACGCGGTGTCCGCCCGCGCTTCCCTCCTTGCGGACCGGCTGAGCGATCCTCGGGTTTCGGCCCTCACCCTGGACGCCGGCGACCGGGCAGCAGTTGCCCGAACCATTCGTGAAACCGGCAGTACGATCGTCCTGAACGCGGCTCTGCCCGTCACCAACATCGAGGTGATGCGCGCCTGCCTGGCGGCTGGTTGCGATTACATCGACCTGGCGAGCGGCGGCACCGACGCCGACGGCGTCCCCAAGCTGGACGACCAGTTCGCGCTCGACGCGGAGTTCAGGGCCGCCGGACGGCTCGCCCTCCTCGGGATGGGAGCTGACCCCGGCACTACCAACGTGTACGCCGCCTACGCCGCGAAGCATCTGCTCGACGCGATCACCGAGATCCGCGTCCGCGACGGCGACAACTCCGTCTGCCAGGGGCACGACGGGTTCGTGGCGGCCTTCAGTCCCTGGGTCTTCATCGACGAGTGCCTCTGCAAGGCCGTCTCCTGGCGGGATGGCCGCTACCACCTCGAGGAGCCGCTCACCGGGTTCGAGCCGTTCGACTTCCCGGAGCTCGGCATCCTCAACTGCTACTACGTGGACCATGAGGAGTCGAAGACCCTGCCCCGGTTCTTTCCGCAGGCCCGCACCGTGGACTTCAAGCTCTGCATGGACGACGTCACGGTGGAGACCCTGCGGGTGATGAAGCGGCTCGGCCTCTCGGGCAAGAACCGTGTCCAGGTCGGCGACGCGTCCATCGCGCCCCGGGACCTGGTCGTCTCGCTGCTGCCGCAGCCCAAGGATCTGGCCGGGCGGATGCGAGGCAAGACCTGCGTGGGCACGCTGGTCAAGGGCATCAGGAACGGCGAGCCGAGATCGTTCTACATCTACAACGTGTCGGACCACGAGACCGCGTACGCCGAGCTGGGCGTACAGGCGACGGCGTACCAGACCGGCATTCCGCCGGTGATCGCCGCGCGGCTCATTCACCAGGGCGTGTGGCGCGGCGCCGGTGTCATGTCGCCCGAGCAGCTCGACCCGGATCCGTTCCTCGAGCATATGGCCCGCGAGGGACTGCCCTGGAACATCCGGGATGACAGCACCCGGATCGCGATAGCGCGGACGCGTCCCCGGTCCAGTCGGGAGACGGCAGCAGCCTGAATTCCGAAAGAGATCTAGCACGAAGGCACGAAGGGCACGGGAGAAAACAACAAAGTGTTGTTCTTCGTGCCCTTCGTGCCTTCCTGTTAGCTTTTCAGCACCACCACGCGAGTGATGCGACCACGATCGAAGAGGCGCGAGATGACCAGCACGGCAGCCGCCAAGAGCAAGCCCAGGAAGCCGGAAGCCCCCAGGTACCAGATGTACATCGACGGCCGGTTCGTGGACGCCGCGGGAGGTGGAACGTTCGATGTCTACGATCCCGCCACCGAGGGCGTCATCGCCACCTGTCCCGCCGGCGGCGCGGCGGACATCGATCGCGCGGCGCAGGCGGCGACGCGGGCGTTCTACGAGGGATGGCGCTCCGTCACCGCGCAGGAGCGCGGCAGGATCCTCTTCCGGCTCGCCGAGCGCGTCCGGGCCCGGCGGGCGGAGCTGGCCGAAATCGAGACGCTCAACTCGGGGAAGCCGATCGTGGAGTCGGAGTACGACATGGACGACACCGCGACCTGCTTCGAGTACTACGGCGGGCTCGCGACCAAGATCAACGGCGAAGTGCTCCCGGTTCCGGCCGACGCCGTGGCGATGGCGATGCGCGAGCCGGTCGGTGTGGCGGGCCAGATCATCCCCTGGAACTATCCGCTCATGATGGCGGCGTGGAAGATCGCGCCGGCACTGGCGGCGGGCTGCACCGTCGTGCTCAAGCCGGCGGAGCAGACGCCGCTCTCGATTCTCAAGCTCGCGGGGGATTTCGAGGCCGTCGGCCTGCCGCCCGGGGTGGTGAATATCGTGACCGGCGACGGCCCCGGGGCAGGCGCGCCGCTCGTGGCCCATCCCAAGGTCCGGAAGATCGCCTTCACCGGCAGCGCCGAGGTCGGCAAGACGATCATGCGCAACGCGGCCGACCAGCTCAAGCGGGTCTCCCTCGAGCTCGGCGGCAAGTCGCCCAACATCTTCTTCAGCGACGCCGACTTCGAGAACGCCGTGGACGGCGCCCTCTTCGGCACGTTCATCAACCAGGGTGAGGTCTGCTCGGCGGGCAGCCGGGTCCTGGTGCAGCAGGACATCTACCGAAAGTTCGTGGATGCCGCCGCGGCGAAGGCGAAGACCATCCGGCTCGGGCCGGGAGTGGACCGGGAGACCAAGATGGGCCCGCTGGTGAGCGCGGAGCAGCGGGACCGGGTGGCCAGCTACCTGAAGGTGGGCAGCGGCGAGGCGAAGGTCGCAGTGGGCGGGGGCACGCCGAAGCAGTTCGAGAAGGGCTGGTACGTCGAGCCCACGATCTTCTACGACGTGGACAACTCCGCCAGGATCGCGCAGGAGGAGATCTTCGGTCCGGTAATGAGCGTGATTCCATTCAAGGACGAGGCGGAGGCCATCCGCATCGCCAACGAGTCGCCCTACGGTCTCGCCGCGGCCGTCTGGACCCGCGACATTTTCAAGGCGTTCCGGGTGGTGAAGTCCCTGGAGGCCGGAATCGTGTGGGTCAACCACATGCAGCCCACTTTCGTCGAGGCTCCCTGGGGCGGGTACAAGATGAGCGGCTTCGGCCGGGAGCTGGGACACTGGGGGGTCGAGGAGTACCTGGAGACGAAGCAGGTCTTCATCAACCTGGACGAGAAGCCGATCGGGTGGTATTAGCGGGCAGGCGGGGGGCCGCCCCTCATTGCGCCCCCGCTTCGCCCCGCGTTTGTT
>CAMPKP010000029.1 GCA_946887295.1 uncultured Gemmatimonadota bacterium
GGCGATGAGCGCGGCCTCGAGCACGAGAGCGCCGAAGATGGTGCGCCGGCGCACCCCGACGAACCGCATCACCGCGGCGTCCATCCGCCGCTCCTCCACCTTGAGCAGCATGATGCAGAGCAGGAACACCGCGCTCGCGACGATGGTGATGACCGCGATCGCGCGGTGGAATCGGCTGACCACCTTGAACGTCTGGGACGACTCCGAGGCGATGGCAGCCGAGGGATGGGCGCGGAAGCCGAAGGCGGACCGGTTGAGCACCGCGGCCCCGCTGTCCGGTGACACGCCCGGTACCAGCCCGATCCCGAACCGGTCCACCCGGTCCGGGGCGTCGAGCAGTGCGGCGAGATCGGGCAGATGCAGCCGGATCCGCAGCGATCGGCGCGAGACTTCGGCCGGGTCCGGGCGGGGCTCGTAGATCGCCGCGACGACGGCGAGGTATTGGAGCGAGTCGGGCCTCGCGCCCAGCCGGACGGTATCGCCCACGGCCAGGTGGAGGCGCTCGGCGGCGGCGCGCTCGATGGCGATTCCGGGGGTCTGATGAGGGGGCGCGGTCGCCTGCGCCAGGGCGAGCACCAAGTGGAGGACGGGGATCACACTCAAGGATTCACCGCGGTGGCACGAGTCTCAGGGCGACAGTGGCCGTCCGAAGGGATGCTCGAAGCTCAGGTAGAGGAAAAGGGCGTCAGGCTCGTCCCCGCCGAGGGCGAAGGTGTAGGCCACCCCAGGGACGATCTGGAGGCCGCCGGCGAAATCTAAGGCCCAGCGGATGCCGGGGTTGAGGAGGACCACCTCGTCGCTGGCGCTCTCCCACACGGTTTCGAGCATGAGGTTCACCGACCGGCGGACCCGCCAGATGGCGCTGGCGCCGAGGTTGGCGTCCACGTCCTCCGAGCCACCGGCCAGGGTGAGGCCGGCATTCCAGTGGGTGACGACGGCATCGCTCAGCACGTAGCTCACGGGCAGATTGGTCTGCAGGCCGACCGAGCCGCCGCCGCGCCCCCGACGCTCGCTGCCGACCGGCAGGATCAGGGAGAGGCGGGGCGCCACGTGAAGCGGAGACTCGCCGTCTCCCACGAGCTGGTAGCGGTAGTTGAGCGGCACGTCGCCGAGGCCGGTGCCGCTGCCGTCCGCCTGGAGAACCGGCACGGTGTAGCTCAGCTGGTGCCGCATTCCCCGAAAGGGCCATTCCTGGGTGAAGGCGAACTCCCAGGCACCGCCCCCCCTCGGCCGCGAGAAGGTCCCGATGTGCTGCACCACTCGGGTTTCCTGATTGTAGGCCTCCTCGATCAGGAAGCTGTTGTCGGCGATGGGGGCGGAAGTCTGGGCCAGGGGCAGCGACCGCGGGAGCAGCAGCGCCGGGAGGAGGAGAGCCAGGGTCCTTCCGGCGCCGAATCGCCCCACGCGGCAATCGACGCTCATGCCGTGACCAGCAGCCCGGTCAGGTACATCACCACCATGCCGAGCAGCACGCCCGCCGCGTTGAGGGGCGCGAGCAGGCCTCCGGGCGACCGGCGCGCGAAGAGGCGCCACAGCTCGTACACCACCAGCACGATGGCCCCGGCGCCGACGGCGAAGAACAGCGTGGTCCAGATGGGCGAGTAAGTGAACCCGCCGATCCACGCCCCGATCACGGTCGGCACGCCCGCGACGGCGCCGAGCAGCAGCAGCGTGCGGAGTCGCGGCCGCTCGTCGGCGAGCGGGGTCACGATGCCGAGCCCTTCGGTGGTGTTGTGCAGCAGGAATCCGATCACCAGGAAGGTGCCGAGCGCGATCTCCCCGGTGGCGTACGAGGTGCCGATGGCGAGTCCTTCGCCGAGATTGTGGAGCCCGATGCCGAAGGCGATGAGCATGGAGATCCAGATGGGCGACCGCTTCCCGCGCACCCCGGCCCGCCACTGGCCCAGCGCGCCGATGATCAGAGGCGTGCCGAGCAGCCCGAAGAGGACCAGCGCCGGCCCCTGGAAGGCCCCGGGCACCGAGGCCGAGGTGGCGAGCGCCTCCTCCAGGGCGTCGGCGCCGAGAAAGACGAGCAGACCGATCGTGAGGCTCAGGAAGAAGTCGATCCACCGCCGCCCCACGCCCCGGACGAACGGCAGCCAGAGGAGGCCGATGAAGACCGGAATGACGCCCGCGTACACACCGAGCAGGGCGAAGGTACCGAGGTAGCGCGCGTCCACCGCCGGCGACCGGGTCGCGACGGCGATGTCGGTGGAGAAGGTGAGACCGGTGCTGGTGACCACGGTGACGGTGTGCGGCTCTCCCTCGACCCAGGGATACGGTATCAGGACCCTGCGCCGCTCCAGCCGCCCGACTCTCCGGCTGCCGTCGACGGTGTGAACCCAGTTCGCGTCGTCCACCATGATCTGCGCGATGGTGACCGCCTCGGGCCCTCCGTTCACCACGCTGACCTCCATCACGCCGGGCTCGGGCAGTCGGACCCGCTCCAGGGTCAGCTCCTCGACCGGCGGGAAGGTCGCGCGAAACACGCCGACCGGACCGAGCCGGAGGAAGACGAAGACGAGTCCCGCCAGGAGGACGAGCGGAGCCAGGCCCTTGAGCCACAGCGGGACTCCCCCGCCGCGGGGCGGCTCCGGTGACAGCGGGGGAACGGGCACGCGACCCGGCTGGGCGGGACTCTCGAGCTCAGGCACTGGGAACCTCCTGCACCAGGAACACCCCGCTCCATCCCAGCTCGGCGAACTCGCTCTGGTGGGCGTGGAACATGAAAGGCCCCGGGTGCTTGTAGCTGAACTCCAGGATGGCCCGCTCGCCCTGGGCCAGCGACACCATGTCGGTGTACTCGTAGCGCTGGAGGTCGGTGCCGGTCCGGTAGAGCCGGTACAGGTTGCCGTGCAGGTGGAAGGAGTTCAGCAGGTCGAACTCGGTCACGTTCACCAGGTAGATCCGGTTCAGCTCGTGCTGCCGGATCGGGATCGGGTGCTTCTGGTAGTGGAACGCCACGGTGTTGACGGCGTAGACCTCGTTCTCCTTGTCGAAGTTGGTGTCGAACGCGTTCATCACCATGACCATCTCGTTCGCGGGCGGGCGCCCCTCCCGCGGGTCCACGATGAAGGCGCCGTAGAGGCCCTTGTGGATGTGCCGCTTGATCGGCACGGTGTGGCAGTGATACAGATGGAGGCCGAAGGGCTCGGCGTCGAACTCGTAGACGAAGCTCCGGCCGGGATGCACCGGCTCGAAGGCGCCGTCCATGCCCGACGGGTGGATCCCGTGGAAGTGGATGCTGTGCGCGTGGCTGCCCCTGTTGCTGAAGCTGATCCGGAGGCGGTCTCCCTCGGTGCAGCGGATGGTCGGGCCGGGCACCTGGCCGTTGTAGGTCCAGGCCGGGTAGAAGATGCCGGGCGCCACCTCGATCTCCCGATCCTCCGCGACGATCTCGTACTCGCGCAGCACCTGGCCGGACGGAAGGCGGGAGACGTTCCCGCCGTCGAACCGGGTGAGGAACGCGGTGGGGTCGAACGAGCCGGGGGCGATCTGCCCCACGGTGACCATGTCGTGATGGGACTCCTGCGTGGGGCTCCGGGTCGCGCTGGCCTGGCCCAGCGCCTGGAGCGAGATCCCCCCGGCGCCGGCCGCCAGGCCGACGGTGCCGAGCGCGCCGGCCCTGAGGGCATCGCGGCGGGAGACTTTGCGGTCGGGCATGGGCTACACTCTCCGGTTGAACATCGTGCGGTCTACGCGACCCATTCCCTGAAGGTCCCCACCAGCAGCCATCCGTTGAGCCCGACGATCGCGGCCGCCACGGTCCAGGCGGTCGCCCCGAGGAGCCGGCCGTTCACGAACTCGCCCATCTTCCCCCGCTCGCCCGTGAAGCGGACCAGCGGCACCACGGCGAACGACAGCTGCAGACTCAGGATCACCTGGCTCAGAATGAGCAGGCCGGCGGCGCCCCGCTCGCCGTAGAGCGCGGTCACGATCACCGCCGGCACGATGGCGATGAGCCGGGTGATGAGTCGCCGGAGCCAGGGGGGCAGGCGGATGTCGAGGAAGCCCTCCATGACGATCTGCCCCGCGAGCGTGCCGGTGATGGTCGAGTTCTGCCCCGCGGCGAGCAGCGCCACGGCGAAGAGCGTGCTCGCCATGGTGGTGCCCAGCAGCGGCGCGAGGAGGTAGTACGCATCGCCGATGTCGGCGACGTCCTGGTAGCCGGTCCGGTGGAACGTGGCCGCGGCCAGGATCAGGATCGCGGCGTTGATGAAGAAGGCGAACAGCAGCGCGACCGTCGAGTCGAGCGTGGCGAACCGGATCGCCTCGCGCTTCGACGCGGGGTCGGATCCCACCTGCCGGGTCTGCACGATCGAGGAGTGCAGGTACAGGTTGTGCGGCATCACCGTGGCGCCCAGGATGCCGATCGCGATGTAGAGCATCGCCGGATTGGTCACGATCTGGGTGGTCGGCACCAGTCCCCGAATCACCTCCGCCAGCGCGGGCCGCGCCATGAAGAGCTCCACCGCGAAGCAGACCGCGATCGAGCCGATCAGCACGATGACGAAGGCCTCGAGCCACCGGAACCCCTTGTTCTGGAGCAGGAGGATCAGCAGGACGTCGAGGGCGGTGAGGATCACGCCCCAGAGCAGCGGAATGCCGAACAGCAGGTTCAGCGCGATGGCCGCGCCGATGACCTCGGCGAGATCGCAGGCCGCGATGGCGATCTCGCAGAGTACCCAGAGCACGAAGCTGACCGGCCGCGAGTAGTGGTCGCGGCAGGCCTGGGCCAGGTCGCGGCCGGTGACGATCCCCAGCTTCAGCGCGAGCGACTGGAGCAGGATCGCCATGAGGTTGGAGAGGAGGATCACGCTCAGGAGCGTGTATCCGAAGCGTGCGCCACCCGCTATGTCGGTGGCCCAGTTGCCGGGGTCCATGTAGCCCACGGCCACCATGTACCCCGGACCGGCGAAGGCGAGCGCCTTCCGCCAGAACGAGCCTCCGCGAGGCACGCCCACCGAGCCGTGCGACTCGGGCAGGCTCGGGCGGGTCCGGGGATAGCGCCACCCTCCGGGCGTCTCCAACGCAGGAGTCGAGGCGCTCATGCGTCCTCGTCACCGGCGCAGCGGACGACCTGACCCAGCTCGCTGCCGATCACGTGAGTCCGCCCGGCCACCTCGACGGTGATCGGCCCGCGGAAGGGCTGACGGTCCATCACGGTGAGCCGCACACCGGGCCGCAGGCCGACGGAGGCGATATACCGCAGCCGGTCCGGCTGGCTCTCATCCACCTGTCGGACCTCGACGCTCGCGCCGACCGGCACCTCCGACAGCGGGATGCCGGCGGGCTCTTGAATGTCGCCTTCGGGCGTGGGGATCGGATCGCCGTGCGGATCCACGGAAGGATTGCCGAGCACCGCGGCCATCCGCTCGACCATGGTGTCGGACACCGCGTGCTCCAGCCGCTCGGCCTCGTCGTGGACGGTGTCCCAGGTGTAGCCGAGGAACGCCACGAGATAGGCCTCGATCAGCCGGTGCCGCCGCAGCATTCGGAGCGCCGCCCGCCTCCCTTCCGGAGTGAGCTGGACGCCCTTGTAGGGCACGTGCTCCAGGAGACCCTGCTCGGAGAGCCGCTTCACCATCCCGCTCACCGAGGCCGGCGAGAGCTCCAGCCGCTGGGCGATCTCGCTGGTCGACGCGGTCCGACCCTGCGGCGAAAGCCGATAAATGGCCTTGAGATAGTCTTCCACGGACCGGGTGAGCGTCTCGTGCGGCAGGGCTGCGTTCATCCGAAACTCAGATTTAGGTGTGCCTAAATCTGAGATCAGCCTTGGCGTATGTCAAGGTCCGGCAGCGAGGTGCTCCAGAAGGCTGGACAGTATCCGCTCCGTCATCCCCCAGACGACTGCGTCGTCCAGCCGGTACGCAGCGAATTCCCGGCTCTCGCCGCGGATGTCGAGTCGGACCATGTGGCGGGTGCCGGGATCGAGCAGGAGGTCGAGCGGAACCCAGTGCGCGGCCGCCACCTCGGGGTTCAGGCTCAGCTGCGGTCTGTCGCCGAGCGCGAAGACGAAGGGCCGGACGGCGACGGGCGGGAGCAGCGGCGTTCGAGGCACCACATCGTCGAGGCTCCCGATCAGGTCCCCGGGCTGGAGCGCGATACCGACTTCTTCGGCCGTCTCGCGTATGGCCGTGCTCACCAGATCCGGCTCGTCCGGATCCTGGCGCCCGCCGGGGAGGGCCATGTGTCCGGACCACGGATCTCCCGTCCGCTCGGCGCGACGGATGAGCAGGACCGCGTCGGGGTCGGGAGTGAGGATGACGGCGACGGCAGCCCAGACGAGCGGATCGCCCCGCTCGTCCACCAGGCCTTGGTGGGCGGCGAGGCGATCGCGAAGCCGAATCAGGCGGGCGGTCAGTGGCTGTGCGTGTGGCAGCCGCCTCCGCAGCATCCGCCGCCGGGCGGCGGACCGAGGCGGCTCAGGTCCGCCTGTTTGCCTCCCGAGGCCGGGCGCGCGGTGAGCGACATGAGCCTCTCGAGCTTGCGGCCCTGACACTGGGGACAGGCGACCCTGGTTTCCGAGCGCACGAGCTGGTCGAACTCGGCGCTGCAGGCGCTGCAGCGATAGGTGTAGATGGGCATGGAGAGAGATTCGCCGATCGGGAAAGTGGCGTCAAGACCGGCGAAGCGGTCCGGTCACCCGAGGTGGGCCGCGAACCAGGCCAGCGTCATGTCGAACACCCGCCGGAGCGCAGGCGTGTCGTGCTGCCGGGGATCCCACGGATGACCGGCGCCGAAGGTGTGGCCGGCGCCTTCGATCGCCAGGAGGCGGGTGGTCGGGAGCGGGCTCGCGGCGCGCAGCGCCTCGGCTTCGAGGTGCGACACCGCCTCGTCCTCGGTGCCGTGGACGATGAGCCAGGGCGTTTGAAGCCGGGCCGCGGCGCCGAGGATGTCCAGGGAGGCGGCGGCGTTCTGCTCGATGTCGTCGAGCACGTCGGTGTAGAGTGGGAGTCGCTGCCCGGTGCGGGCGTTCACGATCTCCTTGACCCCTCGCTCCCGCCACTCGACCACTTCGTGCGGCGACCAGCGCTCGACGCTGGAGATCGCGGCCCAGGTGACCAGCGCCTGCACCCGCCGGTCGCGGGCCGCGAGCAGCACCGCGATCCCGCCCCCGCGGGAGTGCCCGACCAGACCGATCGTGCTGGGCGGCGCCACGCCGAGCCCACCGCGCGCCAGGGTCTCCATCACGACCTCGAGGTCCTGAAGCTCGGCGGAGTACGTGTTGCGGCCGAAACGCTCGGGCCACACGAACTCGCCGCCGCCGTCCACCCCGCTGCCGCTGAGATTGAATGTGATGGTCGCGAAGCCGGCCCGGGCGAGCCGCTCCGCCAGCGGCGGGAACATCCCCCAATCCTTGAAGCCCTTGAACCCGTGGATCACGACGATCGCGGGGCGCGGGGTATCGCGCCCGGCGGCGCGAACGTCCACCAGAATCTCGCCCAGGGAGCCTTTCAGAACGTGCTTGGTGAGGGTCGGCGTGGCCATGGAAGGGAACATGGCCGGTGGCCGCGTGAATGTCACCCCGACACGGCGGGCTCGAGCAGCTCGAGCTCGCCTGCGCCGGCATCGAGCCGGGCGCGAACTCCCAACGGCAGCGTCCACTGGTCGTCGATGTGCCCGATCGGGAATCCGTAGGCGACCGGGATGCCGAGCGGCAGGAAGTACGTCGCGAGCACCTCGTCGAAGCCGAGCGCGCCGTCTGGCATCGTGCGAGTGAGCTCGGTGAATCGGCCGACGGCCACGCCGGCCAGCCGTGCCAGCGCGCCCGCCATGCGCAGATGCGCCAGCATCCGGTCCACCCGGTAGAGATCCTCGCCCACGTCCTCCAGGAAGAGGATGGCCCCGTCGACATCGGGCCAAAACGGTGTGCCGATGAGACATTGGAGCAGCGTGAGATTGCCGCCCAGCAGCGGTCCCTCGGCTACGCCCCCCCGAAGGGTCGCGATGCGGTTTTCCCGGGGGAGCAGTACTTCGACCGGCTCGGGAAGGCGCTCCAGCCGGCCGGCGGGCACCGCCGCGGTGAGGATCCGCTCGAAGTGCCGGCGGGAGAAGGACGGCATGGGGGCCCTGGCCATGGGGGCGTGGAAGGTCACCACCCCCGAGCGCATCGCGACCGCGTTGAGGATCGCGGTGATATCCGAATAGCCGATGAGCGGCTTGGGCCGGCCGGCCAGCGCCGCAAAGTCGACGCCCTCGAGAATCCGGGTGGCACCATACCCGCCCCGAATGCACCAGATGGCATCCACGCGGGGATCGCGGATCGCGCCGTTCAGATCGGCCAGCCGCTGATCGTCGGTGCCCGCGAAATAGCCGTGATGCTCCGCGGTGTTGGGGCCCAACGCCGGCTCGTAACCCAGCGCACGGCACAGCGCCTCGGCGCGTGTTAGATCATCTCTTTCCAACAGGGGCCCCGCGGGGGCCACGAGCGCGATCCGGCTGCCGCGCCTCAAGCCAGGTGGTGGAATCACGTTTTTGACCCCATAGTCGCTCCGTCTTAGATTGCCGACACTCTTCACAAGGGGGACTGGTGATGCGCGCTTCGCAACCAGCGTTGCTCGCCGCCGGCCGTGTCATCGTCGAGATGCGGGACGCGATGGTCGTCCAGTGGGCCGATTGGCTGGGAGACCGGATCACCGCAGCCCCCACGATACCGCGCACCACGGTGGAGCGGGAGTTCCGGCTTCTGCTCGACGTCGTGTCCGAGATGGTCGGTCCCCTCAGACGCGAAGTCAACACCATCTGGTTCCGCGTGTGCGAGCATTACGGCCGAGTCGCCTCGGCCCGCGGCCTGGCGGCCGGCGAGGTGGTGGAGGAGCTCCAGTTTCTCCGCGAGCTGCTCACCCGCAACCTCGCCCCGGTCCTCGCGGCCATGCGCGCGCGGCAGGGCATGGCCATCATGCTCCGGCTGAACCGCGTGCTCGACAAGGGCATCGCCGTGGCCGTGGTAGGCTATACCGACGCGCTCGTCGCCACGCTGTTCGCGCAGAACGGGGTGCCGACCGCGGGTGCCGAGTACGATCGAGCCGAAGTGGAGCGCCAGCTCGACACGCTGGAACACGAGTTCAACTCCCTGGTCAAGCAGCCGCAACGATAGTAGAGCTTCTCCCCGCCCTTCCCTGGCTCGTGCCCTTCGCGAGCCTCTTCCGTCTGGCCGACAACCGGCCGAACCTGTCCGAAGCCGTCCCCGCCGCCGGCACCCTGGTGACGGTCGTGATCCCCGCGCGCAACGAGTCGGCGACGATCGCCACGGTCGTCGGCTCGGTGCGCGCCTCGACCTACCAGCCGCTCGAGATCGTAGTGGTGGACGACCGCAGCACCGACGATACCGCGGCCATCGTGGAGCGGCTCGCGATGGAGGACGGCCGCCTTCGGCTGGTCCGCGGCGAGCCGCTGCCGGAAGGATGGTACGGGAAGCCGTGGGCTTGCGTCCAGGGATATCGCGCGGCGCGCGGCGACCTCCTCCTCTTCACCGACGCGGACACCCGGCACGAGCCGGAGCTTCTCGCGCGCGCGGTCGGCGCCCTGCGGGCCGAGCGGTCCGATCTGGTGACCGTGGCGCCCCGGCAGCGGTGCGAGACCTTCTGGGAGCGGGTGGTGATGCCGCAGATCTGGCTGCTGCTCGCCCTGCGCTATCACCCCTCGAGAGTGAACCGGGCCAGGCGCCAGCGCGACGTCATCGCCAACGGGCAGTTCATCCTGGTGTCGCGGGAGAGCTACGAGGCGGTGGGTACCCATGGGGCGGTGAGGGACGAGGTCGCGGAGGATCTCGCCCTGGCGCAGGCGTTTCTCCGAGCAGGGCGGAAGCTTCATTTCGCGTTTGCGGAGCGGCTGATGCAGACGAGGATGTATCGGAGCCTGCCGGAACTGATCGAGGGGTGGTCGAAGAACGTGTACCTCGGCGGCCGGCGGTCGTTTCCGGAGGAGCCCCGACTGCGCGCGCTGGTGCCCCTCATGCTGCTCGCGGGCTTCCTGTTCTGGCTGGCCCCTCCGGTAGTGCTGGCGATCACCGCCGCGACCGGTCCGGTGGGCCGTGCCGCGGCGGTCGCATCCGCACTCTCGGCGCTCTTCTGGATGGCGATCAGCTACGGAATGAGGATTCCAGCCTGGTACGGGCTCCTCTATCCTCTTGGCGCCCTGATGGGGTTGTACATCGCGGCGCGATCGACCTGGCGCGGATCGAGGCGGGTCGAATGGCGCGGGCGGATCTACCTCGACCAGCGCTCGCCGCGGAAGTCCGAGCGGCGCCGCTGATCTATCTCCGATCCACCACCACGTTCTGCCTCGGAATCCCTCCACCCAGCACGCGTCCTTCCGGGTCCACCTTGAGCCGGAACTCCACGTCGCCGATGGCCAACGACAGCGAATCGGGTCCGACCGGGCTCAGGGTGCCGCTCACGGTCTGGCCGCCGCCGAGATTGAAGAAGGGTACCCGGTCAGGCGTGGCACCCTTGGCCCGCGAGCGACGGATCGCCTGCTCGAGCAGGGCGAAAGACATGTTGAGATAGGGAATCGCGCCGGCCTCGGTCCCGAACACCCGGGTCTCGAGGGATTGCCCCATGATCGCGTCCACCGCGGCGCTGTCCTCCTTGAAGATCACGCGGGCTCGCTGCACCAGTTTCGCTTTCACCCGGCCGCTGTCCGCATCCTCCCGTACCGCGACATCGATCATCGGCACCGACGCGTCGGGGGCCAGCACCGCGGTGTACCGCTGGAAGGTGTGTTTGGAGTTGTTGAGGGTGAGCGTCCCCTGGATGTTGGTCGGCCCCCGGGAGAAAGTCTCGGTCGCCACGGTGTCACCGGAATGGCGCACCACGAACGTGCCGCTGTCCGCCGCCGTCTGGGCGACGGCTGGCAGAGTGGATCCGAGCAGAAGTGTCACCAGGCAGATCGATGCTTTCGCGTATGTCATTGCCACACAGTGGATTGAGGTTGAGCCGGAGGGCAGGCCGACGACGGATGGTAGCCACTTCAGGCGACCGAACGCAATCGCGTACCTGCGCGCGGGCAATGGGTTCAGCAAGGGGCGAGCCCGAGGGCTAGGCTGGGTTCCGTTTCCACCCCGGAGCCCCGGTGAAGCTGGCGGTGCTGTTGAAGGGAGTCCGCGCGCTGGAAGACCTTCCCGCCCTCGCGGCCGCCCTGGGCCACGAGCCCCTCTGGGACCCGGTTCCGGGGGGGCGTGAGCCGGTCGTCGTGATCGGGCGGCGGGGAGACTTCCCCTGGTACGCAGTGGCCGGAGAGCACGCGGCCGACAAGGCCCGCGCGCTGGCGCGGAGGCTTGCGGCTCGTGGCCGGCTCTGCGGCGCCATGGGTCTCGATCCGGGTGCCAGGCGGCTCACCCTCACGGTCTCGCTCGATGGCGCGCCGCGGCTCACGGTGGATCTCGACGCCCCCGATGCGTCCGCGCTCGCGGCACTTGGCCGGCTCGCGTCCGGCGGCGGGTCCGGCGCGCCCGGCTACGCGGCGCAGGCGGCCGATGCCCTCGGTGGCGAGCCTGTCGGGCATCGGTTCTTCCGAGAGTTCCGAGCGACGCTGGAGCGCATGGCCGCCGGGCTCCCCGGCCCCTTTCCCGCCGCCGATCGGCATGCCGTCGCGCTCCTCCAGCTCATGCGCGTCCTCTTCCTCTATTTCATCCAGGCAAAGGGGTGGCTGGGCGGCAACGGCCGGTTCCTCGCCGAAGCGGTGGATGGTTGCCTGGCCGGAGGGCGCCGGCTCCATCGCGACCTGCTGCGTCCGCTTTTCTTCGGCACGCTCAACCGTCCCCTCGCCGAGCGGGGCCGGACGGCGCTCCGCTTCGGCCCGGTTCCGTTCCTGAATGGCGGCCTGTTCGAGCCTCACCCGCTGGAGCGAAAGCTGCCGGGCGACGTCTCGAACGACTGCTGGCGCGACACGTTCGACCGCCTGTTCGAGCGCTTTCACTTCACCGTCGGAGAGGGAGAGCGCGGCTGCATCGCTCCCGACATGCTGGGCCGCGTCTTCGAAGGCGTGATGGCACCGGACGAGCGCCGCGCCTCGGGGACGTACTACACGCCGGCAGCCCTGGTCCAGGAGGTATTGGGTGAAGGTCTCGCCGCCATCGTCTCCGAGCGGATGGCCTGCTCACAGGCCGAAGCGGAGCGACGGCTCGCCGAACCGGACGAGGCCGTGCGGCGGGTGGTGCGGGGGCTCAGAATCCTCGACCCTGCGGTCGGCTCAGGCGCGTTCCTGCTGGGCGCACTCGACCGGCTCTCGTCGCTGGTCGCGGTCAATGGCGGGATGGCGCCGGCGCGAAGGCGCATCCTCCAGCGCAATCTGTTCGGCGTCGACCGAAACGGCGCGGCGGTCCGCCTCACCGAGCTGCGGCTGTGGCTGGCGGTCATCGCGGACGACCAGACCGAGCGCCCGCAAGACGTTCAGCCCCTGCCGAACCTCGATCGCCTGATCCGTCAGGGCGACAGCCTCTTCGATCCCGCGGGCTCGGGGTTCCGGATGCCGGCGGACCGACGACGCGCCTGGGCGCTGGCCGGACTGCGGCGAGCGGTCGTCATGGCCACCGGTCGGGGCAAGCGCTCGCTGCTTCGCGAGCTCGCCCGGGCCGAAGCGGAGATCGCCGAACGTTCGCTCGCGGGAGCCGATGAGGGATTGCGGCACACCATCGCCGAGTGCCTGCGGATCGCGCGGGGCGCCGACCTGTTCGGTGCCCGCAGGGGGCTGGACCCCGCAGGCTCCGCTCGCCTGGCGGACCTGCGCCGGGAGCTCCGGCAGGTCAGCGCGCTGCGGAGGTCGCTCGCCCGGGAGGGCGAGGTGCCCTGGTTCGACTACCGGGTACAGTTCGCCGACGTGTTCGCGGCGGGCGGATTCGACCTCGTGGTGGGGAACCCGCCCTGGCTCCGTGCCGAACAGCTCCCGACCGAACTGCGGCGCCGTCTCGCGGGCCGTTACCGATGGTGGCGCGCGGGTGGCGCAGGCTACGCCAACCGTCCGGACCTGGCGGTCGCGTTCCTCGAGCGGTCGGTCGAGCTGGCGGCGCCGGGCGGCGTCATCGCCGTGCTGGTCCCCGCCAAGATCGCCACTGCAGGGTACGGCGCGGCGGCGCGGCACGCCCTCGCCGCCGAGACGACGCTGGTGGCCGTCGCGGACCTTACCGGCAGCCCGCAAGCCTCGTTCGAGGCGACCGTGTATCCGCTGGCTCTGGTGGCCCGCAGGAAGGCCGCGCCCGCCCGTCATCCGGTGCGGGTATCCCTGGGCTCCGGCCCGACCGTGCCGCAGAGCGGCCTTCGGGGAGGTGGCCCCTGGATCCTGGGCCGCCAGCCGCTGCGCGACGCGATCGCCGCCGTGCGACAGGAGCATCCGAGGCTCGACTCGGTGGTCTCGTGCCATCTCGGCCTCAAGACGGGCGCCAACCGGATCTTCCTCGATCCTCCCGAGGTCGAGACCGAGGTGCTCCGCTGGGCGCTTCGAGGCCGGGACATCGCTCCGTTCGTTCCGCACCACAGGACCCGCCTCCTGTGGACCCATGGCTCCCACGGCTCGCCGTTGGCGCGGCTGCCGCCGAAGGCGGCGGCGTACCTGGCCGCGCACTTGGCGCTGCTCCGCTCGCGAACCGATTTCGCGGGCGGCGCGCCATGGACGCTGTTTCGAGTCCGGGCGGCGGCGGCGCCGCACCGAGTCGTGTGGGCCGATCTCGCGCGCGGGCTCCGGGCGGCTTCGCTCACCGGCCTTCACGACACCATCCCGCTCAACAGCTGCTACGTGGCTCTGGCGAGGTCGGATGCCGAGGCCGACCGCATCGCGGCATGGCTCAACAGCAGCTGGATGCGTGCGGCCGCGCGGGCGGGTGCGGTGCCGGCCGCCGGCGGATGCGCACGATACTCGGCGAACACCGTAGGATCACTGCCGCTGCCGGCCGGCGTGCTCGCCGACGCCGATCTCACCACACTCGCGCACTCGGCCCGCAACGGCGGCAGGGTGCAGGTCGAACTCGATGACGTCTCCGCCAGACACCTCGACCTCGGCCCATCTCACCAGGCGGCGCTGCTCGCCTCGCTCGGAACAGGTGCCGACGATCGTGGCTGAAGCGCTGGCTCCGGTACCGGATCCCGTGGTGACGGCACTGCATCCGGGCGACTGGATGCCGGCGGCCCAGGTCGCCCGGGCGATGGCGCGCCGCCTCGCCCCCGACGAGGACGCGGTGGACCCGCCCCCCGTGTGGCTGCGGCCCGAGCAGATCAGGAGTTTCCGCCGGACCCTGTACGCGCTGCGGCGGTATGGAGGAGCGCTGCTCGCTGACCCGGTCGGGAGCGGAAAGACCTACGTCGCGCTGGCCCTGGCGCGCGCGCTCAACCGGGGTCGGCCGACGGCGTGTCTGGTGCCCGCCACGCTGCTGGAGCAGTGGAGGACCACGGCGCGGGCCCTGGGCGTCGAGCTCGCCGCGGGCTCACACCAGGCGGCGAGCCGTGGGCGTATCTCCCCCGTGAGCCGAGGCCTGGTGATCATCGACGAAGCGCATCACTTCAGGAATCCCTCCACCTGGCGCTATCGCAACGTGGCACCGTGGCTGGTGGGCCGTCCGGTGCTGCTGGTCACCGCCACGCCGGTGGTGAACCGCCTCGACGACCTGCTCCACCAGCTCAGGCTCGGCATTCGCGACGACGCCCTGGCCGCCGATGGCGTGGCGTCCCTGAAGTCGCTGCTCGGCCGTGGATGCGGGTCGCCGGCGCTCGGCAGGCTCGTCATCGAGACACCCTGCCCTGACGGCCTTCGGCCGAAGCGACGCGGCGTCGCGACGACACCGGATCCGGCCGAACGGGAGAGAGCCGCCGAAGCGCTCGCGTCGATCGACAGGCTGCGGCTTTCCCGGGTGCCGGGAACGGAGGCGCTGGTGCGCGCGGTGCTCCGGCGCGCCGCCGCATCGAGCCCCGCGGCGCTGCTCGCGGTGCTCCGGCGCTATCGCAGTCTCCTGCTCCACGCCAGGGAGGCAGCCGGAGCCGGGCGCTCGCTGGAGCGCGCCGCGATTCGCCGCTTCACCGGTGAGATGGAGGATCAGCTCGTCTGGTGGGAGCTGCTGCCGGCGGGCGGGGATCCCAACGATCTCCAGCTCGACGACCTCGACAGGATCGACGAGGTTCTCCACGATGCCGCCAGGGCCGAGGAGCAGACCGACCGGAAGCTCGAGCGGCTCCGCGCGCTGCTCGCCGATGGACGGCCGACCCTCGTGTTCACCTCGAGCCGCGCGACGGTCCGCTACCTTCGCGATCGCCTCGGCCCTCCTCCAGTCGCGTGGTGTACCGGAGTCCGGGCGGGTGTGGGACACTGCCCCATGCCGCGTCCTGCCGTGCTGGGCTGGTTCCGCCAGGCCGCCGAGCGGATCGACCCGCGGCGGGCGCACCATCTCGTCGTGACCGATGTCGCGGCCGAAGGCCTCGATCTCCAGCGCGCGGCTCGAGTGGTCCACTACGATCTCCCGTGGACGCCGATGCGAATGGAGCAGCGGGAAGGAAGAGCGGTGCGACTCGGCTCGGCGCACGACGAGGTGGAGGTGGTCGCGTTCAGGCCGGCACCGGCCATCGATCGGGCGCTGCGAATCACGCAGGCGCTGGTTCTGAAGGCCCGGCTCCCCTCGGCCGCCGGGCTGGGCTCCGAGGGCCGGGGACTCTGGCGCTGGCGGTCGGAGCTGGCGGACGCCTTCGCGGGAGGAGAGGCCGCGCCGGGGGCGGCGGTGGTTCCGAGAGGACCTGCCGGAGTGCTCGCCGGCTTCGAGCTGTGCGGTCTCGGCCCTGGCTCGGAGAGCAGGCTCGCTTCCGCCCTCGTGTGGATCGACCCGGACGGCGGATGGACGGAGGAGGAGCGAATCGTGGCCGCCCGGCTCGCGGATGCGGCGAGGTGCCCTCCGGCGGCACCCGACGCGGCTCGGCTGCGCGAAGCGCTCTCGCTCGTAGCCGGTCCGGTGCGCTCGCGGCTCGCGCTGGCCCGCGGCAGCCGGTGGGTCGCGCCCGCGGCGGAACCCGGGGCCCACCGGGTGGCGCTGAGGCTGCACGAGGGTATTCGAGCGGCCGCACCGCGGCGGGATCTGGATGCGCTCGCGGACCTGGAGCGAGCGCTGGCGTTCGTGGGGCGGGGACACACCGCGGGAGAGTCCGCGGAGCTGGAACGGCTGGCAGGGATGCCGGAAGCGGAGTTCGCCCGGCGTGTGCGGCGACTGCCGCCGCCTGGCCCACGCTATGACGCGATCGAGGTACGACTCGGCGGGCTGCTGCTCTTCGTTCCGGGGTGATCAGTCGCCGGTACCTGGATCCACGGCTTCTCGTCAGGAAGCGCATAGATTTCCATCATGCACAATCTCCGCACCGTGCTGTTCGACCTCGACGGCACGCTGATCGATTCGGTTCGACTGATCCTGGACAGCTATCATCATACCCTGGCCACGCATGGCCTTCCGCCTCGCACCGACGAGGAATGGCTGGAGGGGGTCGGCACACCGCTCATCGCACAATTCGGCGCACTGCGAGAGACGGCCGGCATGGTGGACGCGCTCATCGCCACGTACCGTGAGTACAACCTGAAGCATCACGACAGCATGGTCACGGTCTACCCCGGCGTGGTGGACGTCGTCCGGGAGCTCAAGCAGGTGGGCATCGGCACCGGGCTGGTCACCAGCAAGAACCGCTCGGGGGCGATCCGCGGGCTGGCGCTGGCGCAGCTCGAGCCGCTGATGGACGTGCTGGTCTGCGCCGACGAGGTGGACAACCCCAAGCCCCACCCGGAGCCGGTCGAGAAGGCGGTGCGCCTGCTCGGCGCCGATCCGACCACAACGGTGTACGTCGGCGACAGCATTCACGACATGCGGTCCGGCCGCGCGGCGGGCGTGCGAACGGCAGCGGTACTTTGGGGCCCGTTTGGACGGAGCCACCTGGAGGAGGCCCAGCCGGACTACTGGCTGGAGCGGCCCTCGGATGTGCTGGACCTGGTGGGGGCGAGGAAGCCCTCACCCTGAGCCCGTTCCCCGCCCTGGCGCCTAATCGTCCAGGATCTCCCGCAACCGCCGCATCAACTGCTCCACGGTGAACGGCTTCTCCACGAAGCCGGTGTTCGGCGGCATGACACCGTCGGCGGCGATCGCCTTCTCGGTGTAGCCCGACATGAAGAGGATCTTGAGACCGGGTCGATGCACCCGCAGCCGCTCGGCCAGCTCCTTGCCGCCCATCTCCGGCATCACCAGATCGGTCACGACGAGATCGATAGGACGGCCGCTCTCCTCCACGATGCGAAGCGCGTCGGCGCCGTGCCTCGCCTCGAGGACCGTGTAACCCTGGCGCTCCAGCAGGCGCCGGGCGGAGCTTCTCACCGCAGCCTCGTCCTCGACCAGCAACAGCGTCTCGGTGCCTCCCGGCAGCCGGCGGCGGTCCACTTTCGACGCCGCCGGCGGCTCGTTGCCGAGGTAGCGCGGCAGCAGGACCGTGAACTTCGCTCCCTGCCCGGGTGCGCTCTCCAGCGTGATATGGCCGCCGCTCTGCTTCACGATGCCGTAGACGGTGGAGAGGCCGAGCCCGGTGCCCTTTCCCGGCTCCTTGGTGGTGTAGAACGGCTCGAAGATCCTGGCATGGTTCGCCAGGTCGATGCCGACGCCTGTGTCGCTCACCTCCAGCCCGACATACGAGCCGGCCCTCACCCCGTTCGGCCGCGCGCCGGATTCGCCGGTCAGCTCGCGATTCGAGGTCGCGATCGCGAGCCGCCCGCCGTGCGGCATCGCGTCGCGGGCGTTCACCACCAGGTTCATCAGCACCAGCTCGATCTGGCCGGGATCGGCGAGCGCGTACCAGAGTCCCGGCTCGGTCATGACCTCGACCACGATGTCCGATCCCACCAGCCGCCGGAGCATGCCTTCGGTCTCGGCCACCACGTTGTTGAGCGAGAGCACCTTGGGCTGGAGCACCTGGCGCCGGCTGAAGGCGAGAAGCTGGCGGGTGAGACCCGCGGCGCGCTGCCCCGCCTGGCGGACCTGCTCGATGTCGCCCCGGATGGGATCGCCCTGCCGCACTTCCTCCAGCAGGAGATCGCAGTAGCTCAGAATGGCGGTGAGCAGATTGTTGAAGTCGTGCGCGATCCCGCCGGCGAGCTGGCCCACCGCCTCCATCTTCTGGGCCTGGCGAAGCTGCTCCTCGCTGCGGCGTAGCTTCTCCTCCGCCGCCCGCTGCTCGCTCACGTCCTGATTCAGGACGATGGCCCCTTCGATCCTGCCGCCGGCGCCCGTGATCGGCACGGCGGAGTTGAGGATGACCCGCTCCGACCCGTCGAACCCCTGGATCCGGATCAGCTCGTTGAGGGAGATCTCGCCCCGCCTGAGGGCGCGGGACGCGGCCCACTCCTCGGGTGCGATCGGCCGGCCACTCTCCACCCACCAGCCCCTGAACTGATCGAATCCATCGATGCCGACCTGGCGCTCGGCGCCCCAGAGCTGCTGGCCGGCGGCATTCCCGTACACGATCCGCCCGCCGGGTCCCAGGACCCAGACCCCGACCGGCAGCGTCTCCAGCACCTGCTGCAGCAGCCGGGTGGATTGGGCCAGCGCCTCGAGGTTGCGGGTGCGCTCGACGGCGATCCCGGCGAGATGGGTCGCGATCTCGACTATCCGGAGGTCGTCGGGCGACGGCTCCCGACGCTCGCGGTAGTAGTTGGCGTAGGTGCCGAGCACCAGGCCCGAGGTGGAGAGGATCGGGACCGACCAGCAGGCCCGGAGCCCCGCCGCCAGGGCGATCTCTCGCCCCGGATTGTCCCAGAGGGGATCGCTCGCGATGTCGCGCACCGCCACCATGGCACGGCGATACGCGGCGGTGCCGCAGCTGCCCTGGGCGGGGCCGACAGGCACCACCTGCGCCGCCCTGGCATACTCGGAAGGAAGCGAGGGGGCGCTCGCCAGCCGCAGCTCCTCGCCGCCGGGTTCCAGCAGCATGAGCGAGGCGACGAACCCGTTGCCGTGCTCCTCGGCGAAGCGGAGGATGCCGTCGAGAATCCCGTCGAGGGAGTCACCCGCGGCGATCCGCTCGAGCAGCCGGCTCTGCCCCGCCGCGAGCGACTCGGCCCGCTTCCGGTCGGCGATGTCCGAACGCAGCTCGCTCTCCACCTCGCGGGCCCGGGTCACGTCCGCCATCGCGCCCACCACGCGAACCGGGTAACCGGCCTGGTCGACGACGACGTAGGCGCGCACCACCACGCGGGCGTAGGTCCCGTCGCCCCGACGGAAGCGATACTCCTGCTCCCAGGCGCGCTGCCCCCGGCCCAGGGCCCCCTGGATCCCGGCGACCACACGCTCGCGATCCTCGGCGTGGATGTGCTCGTACCACCAGGCGGCGCTGGTGGTCAGTCCGGGCGGCGCGTGCCCCAGCAGGGCCTCCAGTCCCTCGCCCCAGACCACCCGGTTGGTGACCAGGTCCCAGTCCCACGGCGCCGTCCCGGTGGCCTGCACGACCAGCCGGTAGCGCTCCTCGCTCTCGCGCAGCTCGGTCTCGGCCCGCTTCCGGTCGCTGATGTCCTGGACGGCGAAGACGAAGTGCCGCGGATGGCCCTCCGAGCCGGCGACCAGCGTGACCGTGACCAGGCCCCAGGTCGCTTCCCCACTCCGCCGGAGGCAGCGGTGCTCGGAGGTGTAGCTGGGGCACTCGCCGGCGAGGAGCAGCCGGACGGCCTCCCGCTGCACCGGCCGGTCGTCGGGATGGATGATCCCCTCCGACAATGCGCCGAGCAGTTCCTCCTCCCGGTAGCCGAGCAGCTCGCACAGCGCCTGGTTGACCCGGGTCCAGCGCCCCTCGGGCGAGGCGACCCCCATCGGAATCCCGGCGTCCTCGAACACGTCCGGCGGCCGCGCGCCGCCGTTGGTGGGCCGAGACCTGGCGTGGAGCTCCTGGGCGTCGAGGATCCGCAGCTCGATCTCGGTGGCGGCACAGGCGGCGAGATCCCTGAGCAGGGCCACGTCGCGCTCGGACCACAACCTCGGCATCCCGTCCACCACGCTGAAGGCCCCCACCACGTGGCCCTGGCGGGTGACGAGAGGCACGCCGGCGTAGGCGATCCAGCCCAGCTCGCCAACCGCGGGATTGGTCCGGAGCAGGGGGTGCCTCCGGGTATCCTCCACCACCAGCGGCTCGCCCGAGACGGCGACATGCCGGCAGAACGAGTGGGTGAGCGGGGAGCCGCGGCGGCTCGCCCACGGCTCGGGCAACCCGGTGGCGCTCTTGAAGAATTGACGGTCTTCGGTGACCAGGGTGATCAGGGAGACCGGGGCGCCGAGGAGCCGGGCGGCCATCCGGGTCAACCGGTCGAAGGCCTCTTCGGGAGGGGTGTCCAGCAGCGCGGTCCGGGTGACGGCGGCGAGCCGCTCGCGAGCGTCGGTGGGTGCGAGCATAGAAGGGAGGGAACTTACTTCGGCATTCTGATGTCGGCTATCAGTGCCAAAAAGTGCACCGAGATGATAGCTGACGGCTTCCGCCGGTGCTATCTTCCCGACCGCTCAATCCCGACACCCGGACGTGACGCATGCGGCTCCTTCCCCGCGACGAAAAATTCTTCGACCTCTTCAGCGCCGTCGCAGCGTTCACCGTGGAGGCGGCTACCCTGCTTCAGGAGCTGCTCCGCGCCGAGACCGCGCGCCGAACCGCGATAGTGGACCAGATCAAGCGGCTGGAGCACCAGGCCGACCAGGTCACCCACGAGGTCGTCACCCGGCTCGACCGCGTGTTCATCACCCCGCTGGACCGGGAGGACATCCACCTCCTGGCCTCCCGGCTGGACGACGTGATCGACCTGATCGACGGCACGGCGCGCCGGCTCCAGATGTTCCGCGCCGGCAAGGCGCCGGAGGGCGCGGTGCTCATCGCCGACGTCATCGGACGGGCGGTGACCCAGCTCCAGGTCGCGGTGCGCTCGCTGGAGAAGAACAAGGGCGGCACCGTGCTCGAGGCCTGCGTCCAGGTGAAGCGGCTGGAGGAGGAGGGCGACTCCCTCTATCACGAGTGGCTGGGCCGGCTGTTCGAGGGCGATCCGGACCCGCTGAACGTGATCAAGTGGAAGGAGATCTACGACAACCTGGAGAAGACGCTGGACGACATCGAGGACGCAGCCAACGTGCTGGAGTCCATCTCCATCAAGCACGCCTGAGCATGGACGGGGCTGTCGTCTACGTCCTGGCGATCGTGTTGATCGCGCTCGTCTTCGACTTCATCAACGGCTTCCACGACAGCGCGAACTCGATCGCCACGGTCGTCTCCACCCGGGTGCTCAGCCCCGGCGTCGCAGTGTTCTGGGCCGCGTTCTTCAACTTCATCGCGGCCTTCCTGGTGGGGACCGCGGTGGCGCAGACGATCGGCAAGGGGCTGATCCACATCGACATCGTGGATGCCAACGTGATCCTCGGCGGGCTGCTCGGCGCGATCGTCTGGGACCTGGTCACCTGGCACGCCGGACTCCCCAGCTCCTCCTCCCACGCGCTGCTCGGCGGCTACGCCGGCGCGGCGGTCGCGAAGGCCGGCTTCGGCGCCCTGATCCCCGGCGGATGGACCCTCCCGCTCCTCTTCATCATCGTCTCTCCCCTCCTCGGCATGATCATCTCGCTCGCGCTGACGGTGGGTCTCTCCTGGCCCCTGCGGAACGCGTCGCCGGGGCCGGTGGACCGCGTCTTTCGCCGGCTGCAGCTGGTCTCGGCCGGGCTCTACTCGCTGTCGCACGGCGCCAACGACGCGCAGAAGACCATGGGCATCATCGTCAGCCTGCTGGTGGCCTCGCAGGCGAGCTTCGCCGGCGCCACCGGCTGGCTCAGCAACTTCTACCTTCCCACGGCGGATCACGTCCCACTCTGGACCATCCTCTCGGCGCACATCGCCATCGCGCTCGGCACCGCCATGGGCGGGTGGCGGATCGTGAAGACGATGGGGTCGCGGATCACGAAGCTCAGACCCTTCGGGGGCTTCTGCGCGGAGACCGCGGGCGGCCTGACGGTGCTGCTGGCCACCTCGCTCGGCGTGCCGGTGAGCACCACCCACACCATCACCGGCGCCATCGTCGGTGTCGGGGCCGCGCAGCGGGTCTCCGCGGTCCGGTGGGGCGTGGCAGGCCGGATCGTATGGGCGTGGATTCTGACGATTCCGATGAGCGCCGCGCTCGCGGCGGTGGCCTACCTCTTCCTGCGGCACATCCTGAAGGCGTAACCGGTGATCGGGGGGCTCAGGCCGCCTGGGTCATGCCCTTCCCCGCTATCGCTTCCCTGTAGTCCAGAATCAGCCGGTCGTACACCTGGGCCCAATCCCGGGCCCGGGCGGTCTCCAGACCGCCTTCGGCAAGCCGCCGGCGCAGCGCCGCATCGGTGAGGAGGCGCTCGAGTCCCTCCTCGATCGCCTCGGTGCTGTCGGGCGCCACCAGCCAGGCGTTGCGGCCGTGCTCCGAGAACTCGAGCACGCCGCCGGAGGCGGCCACCAGCGAGGGGAGCCCCGACCCCATCGCCTCGAGCAGCGAATTGCCGAAGGTCTCGGTCGGCGAGGGGAAGGTGAACACGTCCGCCGAGGCGTAGGCGGCGGAGAGCTCGTGACCCTGGAGCAGGCCGGTCACGTGCACGCCGGCGACCTCCCGCCGACGAATCTCCTGCTCCAGCGGGCCCTGCCCCACAAGCACGAGCTGGGCGGTGCCCCTCAGCGGGGCCAGAGTCTCCCAGGCGCGCAGCAGCAGCTCGAGGTTCTTCTCCCGGGCGATGCGTCCGATATAGGTGACCAGCAGATCTCCGGGCCCGAGACCGAACCGGGCGCGATAGTCGTCGCTCCGGAAACGGGGGTGGAACCACTCGGGATCTACGCCGCGGCTCCAGATCCCGGTGTGCAGGACGCCCCGGCTGTGCAGGTGCTGCTCGTAGATGCGGGAGGGGCAGAGCACCTTGTTGGCCTGGCCGTAGAACCACCGCAGGTAGTGCCACCCCGCGCGCAGCGCCCAGGTGACACCGTACCGCGCGGCATACTGGTCGTAGTCGGTATGGGCGGAGGCGACCAGTGGGAACCCCAGCTGCCGGGCTGCCTTCACCCCGGCGATGCCGAGGGAAAACTCGGTCGCCACGTGCACCACGTCGGGCCGGAAGCGGGCCAGGTCATCCACCACGTCGCGCATCCGGGGAAACGCCCACTGGACATCGGGATAGAGAAAGAGCGGGACGCTGGGGGAGCGATGGACCTCGGGACGGTCCGCTAGGCCGGGTGGGAGGGCGTAAGTGGCCGAGTAGACACGAAGCTCGTGGCCGCGCGCCTGCAGGGCGTCGGTCAGCCGGAGCAGGGTCACGCCGACCCCGCTCACCATCGGCCAGTAGACTTCCGAGAAGAGGGCTATACGCACGGGCTCAGTATCGCCTCACCGGGTCACGTTTTCGTGTGCCGGACCGGGTCGGCCGGCCCCTGTACCCTATTCCGGAGCCTCGCGGGCGACAAGGTCGGCCGCGCCGCTAGATTCCCTCGATGCGCGTCCGCGAGCCCTTCAACGCCGGCTCCCACCTCGTCGGCCTCCTCCTGGCGGCCGCGGGGACCTGGTTCCTGGTCCGCCTGGCGCACGACCGAACCCAGCTCCTGGCCTTCGCGGTCTACGGGGCCACGCTCATCCTGCTCTACGCCGCCAGCACCATCTACCATGGTCTCCCCCTCGGCGAGACCGGCCTCCGGCGGCTCAGAACGCTCGACCACATCGCCATCTATTTCCTGATCGCCGGCACCTACACCCCGGTGGCCATGATCACCCTGCGCGACTCCAACGGCCCGGCTCTCCTCGCCGCGAGCTGGACCATCGCCGCATTGGGAATCCCCTTCAAGATCCGGTGGCTCGACGCTCCGGTATGGATCTCGACGGGCACCTACCTCGGCATGGGGTACCTGGCGCTCGTCGCGGTGGTGCCGCTGGCCCACGCGGTCGGCGCGGGCGGGCTCGCCTGGCTGGTGATGGGAGGGATCGCCTACACCGTCGGAGCCATCATCTACGCGGCCGAGCGGCCCGACCCGCTCCCGGGCAGGTTCGGCCACCACGGGCTCTGGCATCTGATGGTTCTCGCCGGCAGCGCCTGCCACTTCGCCTTCATCGCGCTGCACGTCGCTTCAGGCTGAGACGCCCCCGGCCCTCCCCTGTCGGCGGTGCCCCTGCCCGGCTACACTCCGGCCCGAACCGACTCCGCCGGAGCCTGCAGAGTGACTACACCGCTCGAGATCAGCGGCCCGGTCGTCCCCGGCCAGGACCGCATCCTCACACCCGACGCGATCGCATTCGTGGAGCAGCTCGCCCGCCGGTTCGGACCCCGGCGCGAGGAGCTGCTGACCCGCCGCCAGGAGGTCCAGCGCCGACTTCGCGCCGGATACCGGCCCGATTTCCTGGAGGAGACCAGCGGCGTCCGCTCCGCCGAGTGGAGCGTGGCGCCCTCTCCCTCCGATCTCACCGACCGCCGGGTCGAGATCACCGGGCCGGTCGAGCGGAAGATGATGATCAACGCGCTCAACTCGGGTGCGCGGGTGTTCATGGCCGACTTCGAGGACGCCCTGTCGCCCCCCTGGACCAACGTCGTCAGTGGCCAGGCCAACTGCGTGGACGCGGTTCGTCGAACGCTTCAGTTCGTGAGTCCGGAAGGCAAGCGCTATTCATTAGGCCGTGAGCTCGCCACGCTGGTGGTGCGGCCGCGGGGCTGGCACCTGCAGGAGAAGCACATTCGCCTGGACGGACGCCCGGTGTCCGCCAGCCTGGTCGACTTCGGGCTCTATTTCTTCCACAACGCGCACGAGCTGCTCGCCCGGGGGAGCGGCCCCTACTTCTACCTGCCGAAGTTGGAGAGCCATCTCGAGGCCCGGCTGTGGAACGAGGTCTTCAACGACGCCCAGGACCGGCTGGGCCTGCCCCGGGGAACCATCCGGGCCACGGTCCTCATCGAGACCATTCTGGCGGCGTTCGAGATGGACGAGATCCTCTACGAGCTCCGGGAGCACGCCGCCGGGCTCAACGCCGGCCGCTGGGACTACCTCTTCAGCATCATCAAGAATTTCCGCGACCGCCCCGAGTTCGTGCTCCCCGACCGGGGCCAGCTCACGATGTCCGTTCCCTTCATGCGGGCCTACACCGAGCTGCTGGTGCGCACCTGTCACCGCCGGGGCGCTCACGCGATCGGCGGCATGGCGGCGTTCATCCCCAGCCGGCGTGACGCCGAGGTCAACGCCAACGCCTTCGCCAGGGTCCGGGAGGACAAGGGCCGGGAGGCAGGTGACGGGTACGACGGCGCCTGGGTGGCCCACCCCGATCTGGTGCCCGTGGTCCAGGAGGTGTTCGACCGGGCCCTGGAAGGGCGTCCCCACCAGAAGCATCGTCTGCGCGACGAGGTACGGGTGACCGCGGGACAGCTGCTCGACGTGAACGTGCCCGGCGGCCGCATCACCGATGCCGGGCTGCGGAGCGACGTCTCGGTCGCGCTCCAGTACCTGGAGGCCTGGCTCCGCGGCTCGGGCGCCGTCGCCATCAACAACATGATGGAAGACACGGCGACCGCCGAGATCGCCCGGGCCCAGCTCTGGCAGTGGATTCGGCACGGCGTGCGCACCGAGGAGGGAGAGCCGGTGACGCTGGACCGGGTGCGCGCGCTTCTGGGGGAGGAGGTCGCCAGGCTGGAGACGGCGGCAGCTGGCGAGTCCAGGCTCGCGGACGCCGCGGGGCTGTTGGAAGCGCTGGTTGCCGCCGAGGAATTCCCGGAGTTCCTGACGCTGGGAGCCTACGAAAAGCTGGCGTGACACATGCCTGCTCACTGGGGCGGCTGGGGTCGAACCAGCAACCTCCCGGTTAACAGCCGGGCGCTCTGCCGATTGAGCTACACCCCAAATATCCGTGGATACGCGGGACAGTCACTTTACACGCCCGTAGCGCGAGCGGTCAAGGCCATGTGAGTCGGAGTCTTGACCCCGCTGCCGGGGCACACAAAGTTGTCGGAATCTCGCGCAGTCGCCTCGCCAGTCCGCCCCGGCAGCGTCCTCCCCGGATCGGAAGGAGCCACCCACCGATGACACGCCCCGTCACCCTTGCCATCAACGGCGAGGAGCACCACGTCCAAGTCGAGCCACGGTCGCTCCTGGTCCATGTCCTCCGGGACGACCTGAACCTCACCGGAACCCACATCGGCTGCGACACCAGCCAATGCGGGGCCTGCACCATCCTCATGGACGGCCGGGCGGTGAAGAGCTGTACCGTCCTGGCGATGCAGGCGGAGGGACACCGGCTTACGACCATCGAGGGGATCGGCGCGATGGGGGACCTCCATCCGCTGCAGCAGGCGTTCTGGGACAAGCACGGCCTGCAGTGCGGGTTCTGCACGCCCGGCCTGATCATGACCGCGGTGGACCTGCTGGCAGCCAATCCCGATCCCACGGAGCCCGAGATCCGCCACGCCATCGACGGCAACTACTGCCGCTGCACCGGGTATCAGAACATCGTCGCCGCCATCCAGGCGGCCGCCGCCGTGCTCCGGTCCACTCCGCTCGCGGTCTGAGGCCCGGCCATGGCTACCATCTTCGGCTCCGCGATCAAGCGCCGTGAGGACCCCCGGCTCATCACGGGCTCCGCGACCTACACCGACGACGTCAAGCTTCCCGGGCTCACCTACGCCGCGATCCTGCGGAGCCCGTACGCGCACGCGCGCATCACCCGAATCGACCCGACCGCGGCGAGGCGCTCGCCCGGAGTGATCGCGATCTACACCGGAGCCGAGATCAAGGACCGTGTAGCCCCGGTCCCCTGCGCCTGGAACGTCCCCAACTGCGACCTCAAGGTGCCGCCCCATCCGCTGCTGGCCCACGACAAGGTCCGCTACGTCGGCGACGGGGTCGCCATGGTCGTCGCGAGCACCCGGGCCGCCGCCCGCGACGCCATCGACCTCATCGACGTGGACTACGAGCCGCTCGAGGGCGGGGTCGACCCCGAGAAGATGGCCTCGCGCGGGGCACCCCAGCTCCACGAGGAGGTACCCGGCAACGTCGCCTTCACCTGGGTGGTGGCCGGCGGCGACGCGGAGGAGGCGTTCCGGACCGCCGAGGTCACGGTCAAGGAGCGGCTGGTGCAGCAGCGGCTGCTGCCCACGGCCATGGAGACCCGGGCTGCGGTGGCGAGCTACAACAAGGGAAGCGGCCAGCTCACCCTCTGGGTCACCAGCCAGAATCCCCACATCCACCGGTTCCTCTGCTCGGTGATGCTCAAGGTTCCCGAGCACAGGCTGCGGGTGATCGCGCCCGAGGTGGGCGGAGGGTTCGGCAGCAAGATCCCGGCGTATCCCGACGAGGCCCTCGTGGCGCTCGCGGCGATGGACCTCGGACGCCCGGTCAAGTGGACCGAAGACCGCTCGGAGAACTACAAGGCGACGACGCACGGCCGGGACCACGTCCAGCACGTGGAGCTGTGCGGCACCAGGGACGGCAGGATCACGGGTCTGCGCACCAAGGTGTACGCGGGTCTCGGCGCCTACGCGTCCACCGCGGCGCCGGGGATACCCACCATCCTGCATGGCCTGGTCTACTCCGGGCCGTACACCATCCCCAACATCCACGGCACGATCTACGGCGTGTACACCGCCGGCACCCCGGTGGACGCCTACCGCGGCGCGGGCCGGCCGGAGGCCGCGTACCTCATCGAGCGGCTGGTGGACATCTATGCCCGGAAGATCGGGATGGACCCGGTCGAGGTGCGGCGCAAGAACTTCATTCCGTCCGACCAGTTCCCCCATACCGTCGCCACCGGCCTGGTGTACGACTCCGGCAACTACGAGCCGGCGCTCGACAAGGCCGTCAAGATCCTCGACTATGCCGGCTTCCGCCGCCAGCAGGCCGAGGCCCGCGCGCAAGGCCGCTATCTCGGCGTGGGGGTCATCTCCTACATCGAGATCTGCGGACTGGGGCCGTCGCAGGTGGCCGGGGCGGTGGGCTTCGGGGGCGGGCTCTACGAC
>CAMPKP010000030.1 GCA_946887295.1 uncultured Gemmatimonadota bacterium
ACCCGCGACCCCGGCATTATGAGTGCCGTGCTCTAACCAGCTGAGCTACCCTGCCAGAGGCCGGGGAACCTAACGCCTGGCTCCGCCCTACTCAACCTGGCGGCCGGTGTCCCCGGGCACGATCCGGAAGAGATACTCCCCGCGCCGGATCATCCCGAAAGACTCCCGCGCCACCCGCTCCTGTACCCGGGGATCGGTCCGGATGGCCTTCACCGCCCGCTCCAGTGAGTCGACCACCACCTGCAGCCGTGCGACCTGCTCCTGCTCCCGCCGTACGTCGCCGCGAAGCTCCAGCAGGTGGGTGGTACCGTACTCGCCCCCTTGGATCGCGAAGTAGAGCGCGAAGGCGACCGCCGCCAGCGCCGCCCACCGCGCCGGCGTCACAGAGGGTAGAGGTCCCGTCCGGGATAGTGCGCCAGCTCGCCGAGCTCCTCCGAGATGCGGAGCAGCTGATTGTACTTGGCGGTGCGATCGGTGCGGCTCGCGCTGCCGGTCTTGATCTGCCCCGCCCCGGTCGCCACGGCGAGATCGGCGATGAAGGTGTCCTCGGTCTCGCCCGACCGGTGGGAGATCACCACGCCGTACGCGCTCCCCTTCGCCAGCTCGATGCACTGCAGGGTCTCCGTCAGAGTGCCGATCTGGTTGACCTTCACCAGCACCGCGTTCGCGACCCCCTCCTCGATGCCCTTCCCCAGCCGGTCCACGTTGGTGACGAACAGGTCGTCGCCCACCAGCTGCACCCGGTCGTGCAGCCGCTCGGTCAGGTGGGCCCAGCCCGCCCAGTCGTTCTCCGCCAGTCCGTCCTCGATGGAGACGATCGGATAGCGGTCCACCCACCCTGCGTAGAGGTCCACCATCGCCTGGGCCGAGAGACGGCTCTTGTCGCCCTTCTTGAAGACGTACTCGCCGTCCTGGTACAGCTCCGATGCCGCGACGTCGAGCGCGATGGCGACGTCGCGTCCCGGCTCGTAGCCCGCCGCCTCGATCGCCTGCATCACCACGTCGAGCGCGGCCTCGTTCGAGGGCAGCATCGGCGCGAAACCGCCCTCGTCGCCCACCGCCGTCGAGAGCCCCATCTTGCCCAGCACCTTCTTGAGCGCGTGGAACACCTCGACGCCGATGCGGAGCCCCTCGGGAAAGGTCTCGGCCCCGATCGGCACCACCATGAACTCCTGGGCGTCCACGTTGTTCGACGCGTGGGCGCCGCCGTTCAGGATGTTCATCATGGGCACCGGGAGGACCCGCGCCATCGGCCCGCCGAGGTAGCGGTACAGCGGCAGGCCGCAATCCTGCGCCGCCGCCCGCGCCACCGCGAGCGACACGCTGAGGATCGCGTTGGCGCCCAGCTTGCTCTTGTTGGGCGTGCCGTCGGCATCCATCATCTCGGCGTCCACCGCGATCTGGTCCGCGGCCGCCATCCCCTCCAGCCGCGGGCCAAGCACCTCGTTCACGTTGCGAACCGCCTCGCTGACGCCCTTTCCGCCGAAGCGCTTCGGGTCGCCGTCGCGCAGCTCGACGGCCTCGTGCTCGCCGGTGGAGGCGCCGCTCGGCACCGCCGCGCGCCCCTGCGCCCCGCTCGACAGGACCACGTCGGCCTCGACGGTCGGGTTGCCTCGGCTGTCGAGGATCTCGCGGGCGTGAACTTCGATGATGGTGCTCATGATCGCTCTGGAATGGGAACGGGGCGCAACCTAGCCGCGGCCCCGGATCAACGGAAGTGGTCGTAACCGCGCAGCGTGAGTGGTCGGCCGGCCAGCTTCGCGCGCACCCCGCTGCCGCGATGCGCCGTGCCGATACGGGTGAGCGCGACGCCGCAGGCGGTCTCGAATTCGCGCACTCCGGCGGCGTCGAATCCTCCGGGCAGCGCGACGAGCAGCCAGATGGCTGGCATCGGCGGCCAGCCCGTCGCTCACGTCGAGCATCGCCCGCGCGCCATGCTCCGACAGCCAGCGGCCCGCCGCGAGTCTCGGCTGCGGATGGGCGAAGGCGCTGCGGGCGTCCGCCGCCGGCGACTCACCCCGGCGCCAGCTCTCGAGCGCTGCCCGCGCGCCGCCCAGCGCACCCGTGACCCAGATCCCGTCGCCGGGCCCGGCGCCCGCCCGGGTCACCGGACGCTCCGCCCGTCCGATCACCGTGACCGCGACGCTCCAGACGGGACCGGCGGAGAGGTCGCCGCCGAGCACCGCGCCGCCGGCGGCGGAAGCCGCGTCCCCGATTCCGCCGGCCAGCGCGACGAGATCCTCCTCGAGGGCGGCGGCCGGCACCGTAATCGCCGACAGCACACCCACGGCTTCGGCCCCGACGGCGGCGAGATCCGACAGCGCCGCGGCGGTCGCCCTCCATCCGACTTCACCTGGCTCGATCCACTCGAGCCGGAAGTGCACCCCTTCCACGCTCACGTCCGTGGACAGCGCCAGCGTCCCGCCTCCGTCCGGCAGCATGGCACAGTCATCGCCGAGTCCGCGGGCGTGATCGCCGAGCCTGCGCGCGATGCCGCGGATGCGATCGAACTCGGGACCGGGGCCCAGGGCCGGCCCTCGCGCGGCGGTGAGCGAGCGGCTCACGGGCGGATGGCGTCGAGGCGGAAGCGCACCAGCCCCTGCTCGGTGGCGACCCAGAGGTGGTCGCGGTCCACCGCGAGGTCGTTCGCCGGGCCGGGAAGGTCGCCTTCGAGCAGTGCGCGAGCCGGCGATCCCGCGAGCCTCGCGAAGCCCACGCCGCGATCGCCGGCGACCCAGAAGCCCGCGCCGTCCGGCGCGAACCGGCGAAGCCGGCCGAGCAGGCCGGAGAGGTTGGGCCCCGTGGTCCACACCCGACTGCGCGGGTCGCGCCAGATCATGTGATCGCGGGTGAGGGCGACCAGCGTGTCGCCCAGGGTCGAGAGCCCGAAGACCGGCACCTGGAGACTCGCGGAGGCGAGGCCCTCGGGACGGACGAGATCCTGCCCGCCCGGCACGGCGAGAAACACGCCTCGCGGCGTGCCGACCCAGACCGAGTCTCCTGCGGGAAAAACCGCGTACGCGGCGTCGGCGAACAGCGGAGCCAGGCGTATCACGCGGAGCGAGTCGTCCATCCGCGCCAGTCCCCGCGCGGTGCCGACGACGATGCGTCCCTGGCGCCCCGCGACGTCGTACACCCGGCTGTCGGGAAGTCCGCGGCCCTGGTCGTAGAGCTCGATCCGATCCTCGGCCGGCTCCACCCGCGCGAGCCCGAAGTCGGTCGCCGCCCACACCGACCGGTCCTGGCCCGCCAGCTCGAGGACGCGGCTGAAGGGCGTGCCGGTGGCGGGCAGCCCTCGCACCGTGCGGAACTCCCGCAGGGTCGACTCGACGAACGTGAATGCGGCATCCGCCTCCTGCGTGCGGTTGGTCGCCGCCCACACGCCTCCCGGCCAGGTCGTCACGGCGCCCACGAACTGGGCCGGCAGGCCGAACGGCACCTTCTGCGGAATCGCGGCGGCGTCCTGGAGATAGAAGAGTCCCAGGCCCCAGGTGCCGAGATACCACCCCTGATTGTCGAAGGAGCGCGCGGCGGCGGTGAAGCGCACCGGGCGCATTCTCGAGTCGAGAAGGAATTGCGAGGCGTTGGTCTGAAGCGTCGGAGTCTGCCGCAGCACCTCGTCCACGCTGACCGGCGCGAGCGGCCGTGCCGGCGGCCGCCCCGGCGTGGGCACGATGCCGCCGCGCGGGAGCAGGTACCACCCGCCGCGGCTGCGAATGTAGAGCCCGCCCACCGGATCGTTCTCGTCGAAGGCGATCGTCACGACGCCGTCGGGCACGATGCCCTGATCCCAGATCTGCAGCTCGGGCTGGTAGTGCACCCAGCCGTTCGGCCGCGCCAGCCACAGCGACTGGTCGAGCGGGTCCACCAATGCCGCGAAGACGCCCGCCAGCGCATCCCGCGGATTCGGCTCGAACGGGCCGGTCCAGGTCTGGAACTGGGGACTCCAGATCACGAGCGCCGTGGGCGAGGTGACGTACACCCGGTCCATCGAGCTGGCGATGGCGCTGATGCGGCTGAAGTCCCCGATGACGGTCCGGTCCTCCGGCCGCCAGTCGCGGCTGGGGGACTGCGCGGCCGCCGTGACCGTGACGACTGCCGAGAACAACACCGCTCCCAGGGTGCGCATCAGGGGAATGTACACCTCGGTGAGCCGGCGGTCGCGGCGCTCACAGGGTCTGCGGCCGCGGCAGCTCGAGCAGGATCGGCGGGCGAGGCGGGGGCGGTGAGCGGCGCAGCACATCCCACTCGCGCCACAGATCGGGCAGGGCGGCGATCACGTCCATCGGGCGGAGGCTCCGGGCCGACACTCGCCGGGCGGCGATGTCCGCGGCGCGGCCGAGCACCTGGGCTCCGACCGCGGCCGCGATCTCGGGATCGACCTCCTGCGCCAGCGCGGTTCCGATGATCCCGCTCAACACGTCGCCGCTGCCGCCGGTCGCGAGTCCCGGGTTGCCCGCGGCCACGGTCAGGGCGGAGCCGCCTGGAGACGACACGACGGTCGGCACGCCCTTGAGCAGCACGACCGCACCGACGCGCCCGGCGGCGGCCGCGGCGGCGCCCCAGGGATCCAGCTCGCGCTGCGCGGCGAGATCGGGAAAGAGGGTGCGGAATTCGCCGGGATGCGGCGTGAGCACAACCTTGCGGCCTCCGGCGAGCTCCCGCAGCTCGTCGTCGGCGCCCTGGAAGGCCACCAGCGCGTCGGCATCGAGCACCAGGGCGCGGGCCGAGCGCCCCAATGCGGCGATCAGCTCTCGCCGACCGGGCGCGCGTCCCAGCCCGGGCCCGATCACCACGGCGTCCGCGCGCGAGACCAGCTCGAGCAGCCGCGGAGTCGGCTCCTGATCGAAGGGATGGGCCAGCGTCTGAAGATCGGGCTCGGCGGTGACCAGCGCGGCGACCGTCTCCGCCGGAGCGACCGCGTGGACCAGCCCCGCTCCCGCGCCGAAGGCGGCGCGAGCGGCCATTCGCACCGCGCCGGTCATGCCGGCGTCTCCGCCGACGACTACGACGCGCCCGCGGGTGCCCTTGTGATCGCCGGCATGCAGGGGCGGCAGCCACTCGGCGGCGTCCGAGTCCGAGACCAGTGCCGGCCATCCGGGCTCGGCCGGCGGATGTCCGATGTCCACGACCACGACCGTGCCGACTTCGTCGCGGGCCAGGAGATGACCGCGCCGGAAACCGCCGAAGGTGACCGTGAGGTCGGCGCGCGGCGAGCCGTGCACCATGCCGCTCAGCAGGTCCACGCCCGTGGGACCGTCCACGGCCACGACCGGCAGCTCGAGGTCGAGCAGCCGCTCGAGCAGCGCCGCCACCGGCGCGCGGGGCGGACCGCTGGCGCCGGTGCCGAGCAGCGCATCCACGACGAGCCCGACCCGGGGCCAGGGCCCGTCGGGCGCGACTTCGCGCACACCCTCGGCGCGGGCGAGGCCGGCCATCCGCTCGCGCAGCGGCGCCCCGGCGCCGCCGGGGGACGTGACCCACACCGGCGCGCCGAGCCGGTGGAGCGCGCGAGCCACGACCCAGCCGTCACCGCCGTTGTGGCCCGGGCCGGCGGCCACGAGAACGCCCTCGCCGGTCTGGCCCGCGTAGCGCGCGGCGAACACGCCGAGCACGGCGCGGCCGGCGCACTCCATCAGCGTGGCCAGATCGATGCCGGCGGCGACGGCGTTGCGATCCCAGGCTGCGGACTGGTCGGGAGTGAGGACGGGAAGCATGGGGAAGCGCGAAGGGGCCCGCGCGTGCCTGGGCCCCTTCGCCTCGCTCAGGGTGACGGGCGACGGCTCACTTGTAGCTCTGACCTATCGCGCGCCCGAAGGAGATCTCCCCGTTGTCGATGCGGAGATTGAAGCCGCAGTCGGGGTTGGTGCAGACCCAGGCCTTGTACGTGATGGGCGCCCCTTCGCGGCCGTAGTCCGAAAGGGGGATCAAGGTTCCATGCGAGCACTTCTGGCACGCCGGCCACTCGGCTTTCTCCATGTTCCCCTCCGGTGTCGCGTCCACCCCGCTCAGGCGCCTCGCACTCCCTGCCACTCGTAGCTGTCGCCGAACGCATCGGCGAACTGGTAGACCGCCTCGAAGTCGGCCTCGTGGTCGCCGGGCTGAGTGACCAGCAGCCCGACCTCCACCAGCGTGAACACCATGCGGCCGAAGTCCTCGGTCCGCGTGACCCCCCAGTGGCCCAGCACGTGGGGCGCCAACAGCCCGAACTGCTCCCGCGCGAAGTCGCGGCAGGCCCAGGCCAGCTCGGGGCCGGTGACGTGACGGCGCGCCTGGAGGCGCGACTGGAGATACTCGATCGTCGCCAGGACGAAGAGATACGCCCGCTCGTTGTAGGCTCCGCCCCGTGAGCGGATGCGGGCCATGACGTCGTCGGCGAATTGCAGCTCGTTCAACGGAAACCCTCGACGAGGTGAGGCGCCGGCATTCACGCGCTCCGGCGAACCCGAGCGGCCGACTTCGACTGGTACAAGGGGAAGGCCGAGGTCAGCTCGCCCACCTCCGCGCGCACGCGGGCGAGGGTGGCTTCATCCGGCCGGGTCAGCGCGCGGTCGATCAGCTCCGCGACCCGCTCCATCTCGGCCCGCCCCATGCCCCGCGTGGTGAGGGCCGGCGTGCCCAGGCGGATGCCGCTGGTGACGAAGGGAGACTGGGGGTCGTCCGGGATCGTGTTCTTGTTCACCGTGATGCCGGCCTGGTCCAGCGTCTTCTCCGCCACCTTGCCGGTGAGGTTCTTGGGGCGCAGGTCCACCAGCATGAGGTGGGTATCGGTGCCGCCCGAGACGATGGCGAAGCCGCGCTGGATGAGCGCGTCCGCGAGCGTCTTGGCGTTCTCCACCACCCGCTTGCTGTAGGTCCGGAAATCCTCGGTGAGCGCCTCGCCGAAGGCGACCGCCTTGGCGGCGATCACGTGCTCGAGAGGACCGCCCTGGGTGCCCGGAAACACGGACTTGTCGATCGCCTTGGCGTGCTCGGCGATGCTGAGAATGAGCCCGGCGCGCGGACCGCGGAGCGTCTTGTGGGTGGTGCTGGTGACGATCGGCGCGTGCGGCACCGGCGAGGGGTAGACCCCGCCCGCCACCAGGCCGGCGAAGTGGGCCATGTCCACCAGGAACAGCGCCCCGACCTCGTCCGCGATCGAGCGGAACGCCGGGAAATCGATGATGCGGGCGTAGGCGCTGCCGCCGGCGATGATGAGCCGGGGCCGCTCGCGGCGAGCCTGGTCCCGCACCGCGTCGTGGTCGATGCGGCCGGTGGCCGGATCGACCCCGTAGTGGACCGCCTTCCAGATCACGCCGCTGTGATTGACCGCGGCGCCATGGCTCAGGTGCCCGCCATGGGGGAGCGACATCCCCATGATCTTCTCGCCGGGCGGGATCACCGCCATGAAGGCTGCGAAGTTGGCCTGCGCGCCGGAGTGGGGCTGCACGTTCGCGTGCTCGGCCCCGAAGATCTGCTTCAGGCGATCGATGGCGAGCTGCTCGATCTCGTCGATGACCTCGCAGCCACCGTAGTACCGCCGGCCCGGGTAGCCTTCGGCGTATTTGTTGGTGAGGGGCGTGCCCATCGCGTCGATCACGGCGCGGCTCGCGAAGTTCTCGCTGGCGATCAGCTCCAGGCCGTGGCGCTGCCTCGACAGCTCGCGATCGACGAGGTGCGCGACCAGCGGATCCGCTTCCCTCAGGCTGGCATTGTGGTCGAGAGTCATCCCTGCTCCTGATCGATTTTGGCCACGCGGCGGGCGTGCCGTCCGCCGGCGAATTCGGTTCCCAGCCAGGCCTTCAGGATCGCCACGCTCTCCGCCTCGCTCACGAAGCGCGCCGGGAGGATGAGGACGTTGGCGTCGTTGTGCTCCCGGGCCAGACGCGCGATCTCGGGAGACCAGGCCACCGCGGCGCGCACCCCGGGATGGCGGTTGGCCGCGTACGACATTCCCAGCCCGGTTCCGCAAAGCAGCACTCCGCGGCGCGCATCGTGATGTTCTACCCGGGACGCGACCTGGTGAGCGTAGTCGGGATAGTCGGTCGATTCGGGTCCGTCGGTTCCCAGATCGAGCGGTGCATACCCCAGGGCCCGCAGCTCCTCGACCAGCCGCTGCTTCATCTCGTACCCGGCGTGGTCGGCGCCGATGGGAATCACTTCGGGCATCTGGTACCTAATGTATAAGGATTCGCTGGCGCGGTAGAGTGGGGAACGGGTGCGGTGCGGAGCCTATTGCCTGTTCCCCATCCACATCCTGTCAAGCCCGGCGACCGAGGCGATGCGCTGCTCGGCCAGACGATCGGCCGCGCGGTGGGTCGGGATCCGCTCGGTCCGGGCGATCTCGAAGATGCGAAGCAGCGTCTCGTAGATCTCCCCCGCCTTCTTGAGCGACCGCTCCGCCGGCCAGCGGTTGAGCTCACCGTAGACGTTGATCACCCCGCCGCCGTTGATCACGTAGTCGGGCGCGTAGAGGATCCCCCGCTTCTCCAGCTCGTCGCCGTGCCGGCTCTCGGCGAGCTGGTTGTTCGCGGCGCCGGCGATGACCCGGCACTTGAGACGCGGAATCGTCTCGTCGTTGATGGTCGCACCGAGCGCGCAGGGGGCGTAAATGTCGGCCGGCTCGTCGTAGATCGCCTCGGGCGCGACGGCGCGAGCGCCGAACTCCGCCACCACCCGCTCGACCTTCTCGGGGTGAATGTCGGTGACCACCAGCCGCACGCCGTCGCCGTGGAGGTGGCGGCAGAGATTGTAGGCCACCTTGCCGGCCCCCTGCACCGCAACGGTCCTGCCCTCGAGCGCGGGGCTGCCCCAGCACGCCTTCGCCGCGGCCTTCATCCCCACGTACACACCGTAGGCCGTCACCGGAGACGGGTCGCCCGAGAGGCCGAGGAGACCGGCCACGTGGTCGGTCTCCAGCTTGATGTACTCCATGTCCGCCGGGCTGGTCCCGATGTCCTCCGCCGTGATGTAGCGTCCGTTCAGCGTCTCGACGAACCGCCCGTGCGCCCGGAAGAGCGCCTCCCGGTCCACCCGCGCGTTGTCCCCGATGATGACCGACTTGCCCCCGCCGAGGTTGATCCCGGCCACCGCGGCCTTGTAGGTCATGCCCCGCGCGAGCCGCAGCGCGTCGGTGATCGCCTCGTCGGTGCTCCCGTACTGCCAGAAGCGGGTGCCGCCCAGCGCCGGACCGAGCGTGGTGTCGTGAATCGCGATGATGCCGTAGTAGCCGCAGGACGGATCGTGGGACAGCAGCAGCTGCTCGTGGCCGAACTGCCGCATCGAGGCGAAGAGGTCCATCCGGCTCATGCCCCCTTCGCTCCGGTCCGGGTGGCACTGTAGTCGTAGAATCCTCGCCCCGTCTTCCGGCCCAGGTCGCCCGCCGCCACCATGCGGCGCAGGAGCGGACAGGCGCGGTACTTGTCGTCGCCGAACCCGCCGTGCAGCACGTCGAGGATGGCGAGGCACACGTCGAGGCCGATGAAGTCGGCCAGCGCGAGCGGCCCCATCGGGTGGGCCATGCCCAGCTTCATCACGGTGTCGATCGCCTCCGGCGTCGCGACGCCCTCCATCACGCAGAAGATCGCCTCGTTGATCATCGGCATGAGCACGCGGTTGGAGACGAAGCCGGGGTAGTCCTGCACCTCCACCGGCACCTTGCCCAGCGCGCGGGCCGTGTCCATCACCGTGGAGGTGGTCGCGTCGCTCGTGGCATGACCGCGGATGACCTCGACCAGCTGCATCACCGGCACCGGGTTCATGAAATGCATGCCGATGACCCGGTCGGGCCGCGTGGTGCGGGCCGCGATCTCGGTCACCGAGATCGAGCTGGTGTTGGTGGCGAGGATCGCGGCGGGCCCGGCGATCCGGTCGAGCTGCTCGAAGAGTGAGAACTTCACCGAGGGGTTCTCGCTCGCCGCCTCGACCACGAGCTCGGCGCCGGCGGCGGCCTCGAGCGAGGTCCCGGTGCTCACCCGCGCCAGCACCTGGGCCGGGGCGTCGGAGGCGATGGCACCCTTCTTCACCTGGCGGTCGAGGTTCGAGCGGATGATCGCGGTGGCCTTCTCCAGCGCGGCCGGCGCGCTGTCCACCAGCGAGACCTCCCAGCCGTGCTGCGCGAAGACGTGGGCGATGCCGTTCCCCATGGTGCCGGCGCCGATGACGGCGGCTCGGGTCATGTCGTGTCCTTTCCTCCGGCCCAGCGTCTTGCGACCAGGACCGCGATGGTGAGCGCCAGCGTGGAGGAGAGTCCCCCCTCCGGCCCGAAGCGCCCGCCGGTGAGCCACGCCGGGCTGCCCGGCTCGTAATCGATGAAGGGAATTCGGAAGGGGACGCCGCTCACCGGGGTGTCGAGGGCGGCGAGCAGGGCGTTCCAGCCGAGGTGCGCGCCCCAGGCCGTCCAGATCCCCCCGGGCGCATAGAAGGCGAGGCCCAGGAAGATTCCCGCCAGTGCAATGTTGCCCACGCCGAGCATGGTGACGTTGGGATTGGCGAGATGGGCGAGCGCGAATGCGATCGCCACGAGCACCACGGCGGTGCCCCGGCCCACCGCCCTGGCGAGCAGCACGAGCGGAAGTCCGCGAAAGAGCACTTCCTCGCTGAGGGCTGCCGGCGCGAGAATCAGGATCGTCGTGGCGGTCGTCTGGAGGTAGCTCACCGGCGTTCCCTCGTCCCGGATCCATTCCGCGCCGCCGGCCATGGCCGCGATCGCGAGGGCGGTCCCGGCCGCCAGTGCGCCGGCTATCGAACCGGTGAGGAACCCGGACCCGGGGTGGGGGACGCGGTAGCGGAGATCCTCCGCCGTGAGTCCCAGAACCCGCCTGCCGATGAGCCAGGTGAGACAGCCCGTGACTCCCAGGGTGACCAGAGCCTGGACCAGCATCGGGCCCGCTCCCGAACCCGCGAGCCATGCGACGGCGCCGTCGGTGGAGCCGGTGACGAGCATCGCGATCCCGAACGCGACGAGACCGGAGACGAGCAGGGTGAGCACGACGAAGGCGATCGACCATCCGATCGCCTTGGCGAGAGGGTACCGGTCGGGCATCGAGGGCCCGGTCAGCGCAGGCCGCGAAGCTTCGGACCGAGACCCAGGATCACGGCGGCGGCGATGCCCACCTTGAGGAGGTCGCCGGTGAGGAACGGCACGAACCCGGCCCGAAGGGCGAACGCGGGATCGCCACCCAGAATCGCGAGCTGGGCAGCGCCGCCGGCGTGGATCACCACCATGCCGAGGGCGCAGCCGAGGAGGACCCGTCCCAGTCGCGGGGGCGTCGAGAGCCTCCCCGCGACCGCGGCGGCGGCGGGAAACGCGAGCAGGTAGCCGCCGGTCGGCCCCAGCACGTGCCCCACCCCTGCCCCGCCGGCGAAGAACACCGGCAGGCCCAGGAGACCGAGCGCGAGGTACAGCAGCAGCGCCGCCCCGCCTCCCGCCGCGCCCAGCAGGCCGCCGACCGCGAGCACCGCGAGGGGCTGGAGCGTCATGGGCACCGGACTGAGGGGAACGGGCACCGAGACCTGTGCCGACGCCGCCACGACGAGCGCCGCCACGCCGATGGCGAGCCCCCGCCGACCCACGGCGGCACGATCCACCAGCGTGACCGCGCCGGGTCGGAACTCCGTGTTCATCAGAGCATCTCCACGCTGAGCGCGACGGCGTTGCCGCCGCCCAGACAGAGGGTGGCGAGCCCGGTGGAGCCACCCCGGTCCCGCAAGGCGTACAGCAGGGTCGTGAGCACCCGGGCGCCGCTCGCGCCGATGGGGTGGCCCAGCGCCACGGCGCCGCCGTGCACGTTGACCCGGTCCCAGTTCCAGCCCAGCTCCCGGCCGTCGGCCAGCGCCTGGACCGCGAAGGCCTCGTTGGCCTCGATGAGATCGTAGTCGTCGATGGCGGTGCCGGCGCGGGCCATCAGGTTCCGCACCGCGTGGACCGGAGCGAAGAAGATCTCGCGGGGCTCGCCGCCCCCCGTGGCGTAGCCGGTGACGCGGGCCAGGGGCGCGAGCCCATGCGACTTCGCGAAGGCCAGCGACGCGACTACGAGGGCGCTCGAGCCGTCGTTGAGTCCCGGCGCGTTCCCCGCCGTGACGGTGCCGCCGTCCTTGCGGAAGGCGGGCTTGAGCCTCGCGAGCGTCTCCGCGCTGGTATCCTTTCGCGGCGCCTCGTCCGCGGCGACGGTGGTCGGCCCGCTCTTCCCCGGGACCTGCACCGGCAGGATCTCCGCCTTGAACTTGCCCGCCTCCGCCGCCGCGACCGCCTTCCGGTGGCTCTCGTAGGCGAACCGGTCCTGGTCCTCCCGGCTGACACCGGCCTTCTCGGCCGTGTACTCGGCGTACTCGCCCATGTGGCAGCAGCCGAACGAATCCCAGAGGCCGTCGTGGATCATGCCGTCCACCATCGTCTGGTTGCCGGCCTTGATCCCGCCCCGCATACCGTACACGTAGTGCGGCGCGCCGGACATGGATTCCTGCCCGCCGGCCACGATGCATTCCGCGTCGCCGGCCTTGACGGCCTGCGAGGCCAGCATGACGGCCTTGAGGCCGGAGCCGCAGACCTTGTTGATCGTGAGCGCGGGGATGGCGGCAGGGAGGCCGGCATGGATCAGGGCCTGGCGCGCGGGGGCCTGGCCCGAGCCGCCCTGCACCACCTGCCCCATGATCACTTCCTCGACCGCCGCCGGATCCACCCCGGCGCGGGAGACCGCCTCGCGGATGACCATCGCCCCCAGCTGGGGCGCGGTAAAGCCGGCCAGTCCGCCCAGGTACCTCCCGATCGGGGTACGAACGGCGGAGAGGATGACCGGCGTGGTTGCGTCGCTCACGGAGAACCTCGAAGGCTCGGAATGGAGGGCAAAATAGCCCGTCCGAGCCTCACGGCGCCACCGCGCGCGTGCGTATCTCCTCGCCGATGCGGGCGAGGAACGCGTCCACCGTCATGACCTCCTGCTTCTTTCCCGCCCCGCGGACCCGGAGCGCCAGACTGTCGCTCTCGGCCTCCCGCTGGCCGATCACGGCCATGTAGGGAATCTTCTGCAGCTCGCCATCGCGGATCCGGTAGTTGAGCGTCTCGGTGCGGTCGTCCACGTGGACCCGGAGCCCGGCGGCCTTCAGCCGGCCGGCCAGGTCGCGCGCGGCGCCGGCCTGTGCGTCCGAGATCGGGATCACGCGCACCTGCTCGGGAGCGAGCCAGACCGGAAAGGCCCCCGCGAAGTGCTCGATGAGCGTGCCGGTGAACCGCTCCAGCGTGCCGTAGATGGCGCGGTGGATCATGACGGGCCGGTGGGGACGGTTGTCGGGACCGGTGTACTCCAGCTCGAAGCGCTCCGGCAGGTTGAAGTCGAGCTGGATGGTCGGCCCCTGCCATGTCCGGCCGATCGCGTCGCGGAACTTGATGTCGATCTTGGGGCCGTAGAACGCCCCGCCGCCCTCGTCGATCCGGTAGGCGATGGCCTTCCGATCCAGCGCCTGACGCAGCGTCGCCTCGGCCCGGTCCCAGATCTCGTCGCTGCCGAGCCGCTCCTCCGGCCGGGTCGAGACCTCGAAGTCGAGCTCGAACCCGAAGGTCATGCGCACCAGGCGGTCCACCTGGTCGAGGCAGAGGAAGATCTCGTCCTCGACCTGATCCATGGTGCAGAAGATGTGCGCGTCGTCCATGGAGAGCCCCCGGACGCGCAGGAGCCCGTGCAGCGTGCCCGACTTCTCGTTCCGGTACACGTTGGCCACCTCACTCAGCCGGATCGGCAGGTCGCGGTAGCTCCGCTGCTGGCTCTTGTAGATCAGCGCGTGCATCGGGCAGTTCATGGGCTTCACCCGGTAGCGCACGTCCTCCGACTCTCCCGCCCCGGCCGCCATCGGGGGGTACTGGTTGGCGGCGTAGAGCGGAAGGTGCCCCGAGATCTTGAACAGCTCTTCCTTGGTGACGTTGGGCGTGTAGACCAGGTCGTAGCCGTGGGCCACGTTGTCGTCCTCGACGGCGCGGGTGAGAAGCCACTTCACCATCGCGCCGCGGGGATGCCACAGCACCAGCCCCGGCCCCACCACGTCCGAGATCGAGAAGAGGTCGAGCTGGCGGCCGAGAACGCGGTGGTCGCGCTTGCGCGCCTCCTCCAGGCGATGGAGGTAGGCGTCGAGATCTTCCTTCTTGAACCAGGCCGTGCCGTAGATCCGCTGGAGCATCTGCCGCTTCTCGTCGCCCCGCCAGTAGGCGCCGGCGGCGTGCAGCAGCTTGAAGTGCTTCAGGCGGCCGGTCCGCGGGATGTGGGGGCCGCGGCAGAGGTCGGTGAAGGGGCCGTCGGTGTAGACCGTGATCGTCTCGTCGTCGCCCAGCTCGCCGATCCGCTCGAGCTTGAGCGGGTCGTCGGCGAAGCGCCGGTTGGCCGTTTCCCGGTCCACCACTTCGCGGACGAAGGGGTAGTCCGCCTGCGCGACCTGGCCCATCCGGGCCTCGATTCGCTCCAGGTCTTCCGGCGTGAACGGGCGGGGAACTTCGAAGTCGTAGTAGAAGCCGTCCTCGATCGGCGGCCCGAAGCCGATGCCTGCGCCGGGGAACAGCTCGCGCACCGCGGTGGCGAGCACATGGGCGGCGGAATGGCGCAGGACCTCGAGCGCCTCCGGGTCGCGGTCGGTGAGGATCGCGAGGCTCACGTCGCGGTCGATCGGCCGGTCGAGGTCCCACACGGCGCCGTCCACCCGGGCGGCCACCGCGGCGCGCGCGAGCCCCGCGCCGATGCTTTCCGCGATGGCGCGCGCGGTGGTCCCCGACGGCACCGCCCGCACGCTGCCGTCGGGCAGCGTCACCTGCACCAGGTCGCTCACTCCACCTCCACCGCAGGCACCGCAGCGGGCCGGCTGGTGGGCGCGAACCAGAAGTACAGCGCGATCCCGATCAGGATCAGCGCGGCGACCATGAGCCAGCGGCCCCGGTCGGGGCCGCGGGCGGCGGGGGCGGGTCGTTCGTTCATTCAGCAGCCTTGGCGACCGAGGATTCCCTGCGCGTGAATCGCGACGCGGTTAACTTAACCGCATCGAGAATTCTTCCGTAAGAGGACTTCGCGTGCGCCACGACGACGAGCTGACCGGCGGAGAAGTGATGTTGTGGACGGCGCTCGGCGTCGGCAGCGGATTGCTCGCCGCCATCGCGCTGAGCGAGTGGGTGGGCGACGTGAATCCCGCCCGGGTCCGGCGGGTCGCCGACCGGCTTCGGGAGAACGAGCCGACCCGACTCACCGCCTCCGCCTCGGCTCGCGCGGTGGACGTGGCGCTGCGCGCCGAACCCCGCCTGGCGGGCCTGAGCATCGAGGCCCGCGCGGTGAGCCGCGGCGCGGTGGAGCTCAGGGGCTGGGTACCCAGCCGGAGCCTCCGCACCATCGCAGGCCGCGCCGCCCTCGCGGTGCCCGGCATCGAGAGCGTCATCAACAGCATCCTGGTGCGCGGGGAGGACGACAGACCCTCGCCGGACCAGTCTCGGGCGGCCGACCAGAGCGCATGACGGCGCCGCTCGCTCCCCAATACGACCCATCCCAGATCGAGGCTTCCCTCTACGCCTGGTGGCGGGACCGCGGTCTGTTCGACCCCGACGTCGTCCAGCGGGCCCGCGGCGGCGCGCCGGGCGAGCCGTACGTGATCCAGATGCCGCCGCCCAACGTCACGGCGGAGCTCCACGTCGGGCACGGTCTCAACAACACCGTCCAGGACGTCCTGATCCGCTTCGAGCGCATGCGCGGTCGGCGCGCGCTCTGGGTGCCGGGCACCGACCACGCGGGCATCGCCACCCAGAACGTGGTCGAGCGCCTGCTGGCGACGGAGGGCGCCACCCGATTCGATCTCGGCCGGGAGGCCTTCGTCCAGCGGGTCTGGGACTACGTGCGGCAGACCGGCGCCAGGATCCTCGATCAGCTCCAGGCCCTCGGCTGCTCCGCCGACTGGTCCCGCGCCTACTTCACGCTGGACGAGGCGCGCTCCCGGGCGGTGCGCGAGGTGTTCGTCCGACTGTTCGAAAAGGGCCTGATCTACCGCGGGTACTACATCATCAACTGGTGCCCCCGCTGCCTCACCGCGCTCTCGAACGAGGAGGCGGAGAAGGAGGAAGTGGACGGGAAGATCTGGCACATCCGGTATCCGCTCGCTTCCGGCGACGGCCACATCACCGTGGCCACCACCCGGCCGGAGACGATGCTGGGCGACACCGCGGTCGCCGTGCACCCGGAGGACGAGCGCTATCGCCACCTGGTGAGCCAGGACGTCCTGCTCCCGATCGCCGAGCGCCGCATCCCGGTGGTGGCCGACGAGGCGGTGGACCCGGCCTTCGGCTCCGGCGCGGTCAAGGTCACGCCGGCCCACGATCCGACCGACTTCGAGATCGGCCGGCGTCACGATCTGCCGGCGGTGGACGTGATGACGCCCGAGGCCCGGATGAGCCTCGCGGTCCCCGACCGATTCCAGGGGCTGGACCGGTACGAGGCCCGCAGGCGCGTCGTCGCCGAGCTCGAGTCGCTCGGACTCCTCGAGAAGGTGGAGGGCCACCGGCACGCCGTGGGTCATTGCTATCGCTGCGGCACGGTGATCGAGCCGCGCCTCTCGGAGCAGTGGTTCGTTCGCATGGAGCCGCTCGCCCGGCCCGCGCTGGACCGCTACCGCGACGGCACCATCCGGTTCATTCCCGAGCGGCGGGGCGACGATTACGAGCGCTGGCTCGAGGGCATCCGTGACTGGTGCATATCGCGCCAGCTCTGGTGGGGCCACCGCATACCGGTGTGGTACTGTGAGGACGAGCGCTGCGGCCGGGTCAGCGTGAGTCGCACGGACCTCGCCGAGTGCCCGGGGTGCGGGGGCAGCGTGCGCCAGGACGAGGACGTGCTCGACACCTGGTTCTCGTCCTGGCTGGTGCCCTTCACCAGCCTGGGCTGGCCCGAGCCGACCGACGACCTCGCCACCTACTACCCGGGCCACACCCTGGTGTCCTCGCCCGACATCCTCTTCTTCTGGGTGGCGAGGATGATCATGTCGGGCCTGGAGTTCATGGGCGAGCCGCCGTTCACCCGCATCTATCTCCACGGCGTCGTGCGGGACACCCGGCACCGCAAGATGTCCAAGTCGCTGGGGAACGGGATCGATCCGCTCGAGGTGGTGGAGCGCTACGGGGCGGACGCGCTCCGCTATTCCCTCATCTCGGGCATGTCGGTCGGCACCGACCTCATTCTCGACCCGGACGACCTGGAATCCTCGTTCGCGCCCGGGCGCAACTTCGCGAACAAGCTGTGGAACGCCGGCCGCTTCATTCTCTCCAATCTCACGGAGCCGCCGCGCCCGCTGGCCGGTCCGTCCGCCCGGGTCGTCCGCCCCGAAGAGCTCGCGCTCGCCGACCGCTGGATCATCGCGCGCTGCGAGGTGACGGTGCGCGAGGCCACCGAGGCCTACGAGCGGTTCCGGCTCAACGAGGCCGCGGCCGCGGTCTACCGCTTCATCTGGAGCGACCTGGCGGACTGGTACATCGAGCAGATCAAGCCGCGCCTCTACGGCGATGTGCCCGGCGGCGACGTCGCCCGCGCCGTGGCGGCGCAGACCTTCGACGTGGCGCTGCGGCTGCTGCACCCGTTCATGCCGTTCATCACCGAGGCCCTCTGGCGGCGCTTTCCGGGGCGGCCGGCGGAGGCCTCGATCTCCATCGCGCCCTGGCCGCTCGCCGACGAGCGCGCGAAGGATCCGGAGGCGCTGCGCCAGTTCGGTCTGGTGCAGGAGCTGGTGGGAGCGATCCGGACCATCCGTGCCGAGTACGGGGTGCAGCCCGGGCACCCGGTTCGCGCCGTGGTCACGCGATCCGAGGCCGGGGACGGGGCCATCGGGCGCGAGCTGGCCACCGTCACCCGGCTGGCCAAGGTCTCGGAGCTCTCGTTCGGCGAGCCGCGGGAGCGGGTGGGCGGGCACGCCGTGCTCTCCGACGGGACGGCCGTCTTCGTGCCGCTGGGCGACGCGATCGACGTGGAGCGCGAGTGCGGGCGGCTCCTCGCCGAAGCGGAGCGGCTGGGTCGGCTGGTGGAGGCGCAGGAGAGGAAGCTCGCCAACGGGCAGTTCGTCTCCCGGGCGCCCGCGGACGTGGTGCAGCGCGAGCGGGACAAGGCGATCACCTGGCGGGAGCAGCGCGAGGTACTGGTCAGGAAGCTGGAGCTGCTCGGCTGCGCGCCGGCCGAGCGGCTGGGCGCCGGGACGGCAGGCTCGTGAAGCGGGCTCGGAGGAGGCGGTGCCGCGCCATGGCGGTGCCGGCACTGCTGCTCGCGTGCGCCCGCATGGAGCCGCCGCCGGGCGGGCCGCCCGACACCTCGCCGCCCCAGCTCGTCCGGACCATTCCCGACTCGTTCGCCATCGTGCCCGATTTCAGCGGCGACGTCGAGTTCGTCTTCGACGAAGTGATCTCCGAGGGATCCTCACCCAACCAAGGCGCCGGCACCGGCGACCTCGAGAAGCTGATCCTGCTCTCGCCCTCCCGCGAGATCCCCAGAGTGCGCTGGAAGCGCAACCGCATCGCGGTGCGGCCGGACGAGGGATGGCAGCGCGACCGGATCTATCGGGTCGAGCTGCTCCCGGGTGTCACGGATCTACGGAGGAACCGCTCGAACCGCGGGGCCGTCGTCACGTTCAGCACCGGCGCACCGGCGCCTACGACGACGTTTCGCGGCACGGTGGTGGACTGGAGCTCCAGCCGGCCCGTGCCCGCCGCGCTGGTCGTGGCCACCAAGCTCCCCGACAGCCTGCCCTACCGCGGCCTCGCCGATTCGTCGGGTCAGTTCAGCCTGGGGCCGCTTCCGCCCGGCGAGTACCTGGTGAGCGGAGTGATCGACCAGAACCAGAACCATCTGGCCGATCCTCGCGAGGCCTTCGACAGCGTGCGGGTGCCGCCCGGACGCGGCGATGCTCTCGAGCTCTGGGCCTTCGTCCACGACACCACACCCCCGCGGATCCGGACCGTGACGCCGATCGACAGCGCTTCGGCGGTGGTCGAGCTCACGCAGCCGCTCGATCCCCGCCAGCGGATCCAGCTGTCCGCGGTGAGGGTCTCGATGCTCCCCGATTCCACCCCGGTGCGGATCGCCTCGGTCCTGCCGCGTCCGGTGGACGACAGCCTGCACGCGAAGCGGCCGGCGACGCCCGACTCGGCGGCGGCCGACAGCGCCGCTCGGCCGGAACAGCCCGCCGCCCCAGGGGCCCGTCCCGCCCGCCGCGCGGTGCTGGAGAAACTCAGCGGACGTCCGCCGCTCACCGACCAGCTGGTGATCCGGCCGGTGCAGCCGTGGCGACCCGGCGCGCGCTATGTGGTGGAGATCCGCGGCGTCCGTAATGTGACCGGCGTGGCCGGCGACGTCGTCGGGACCCTGGTGGTTCCGGAGCGCGCGGCGCGCGATTCGCTCGCCGCACCCGCCGACTCCCTCGAGACGGGCGCGGACACCACCCGCCGTGCCCGGGATTCCGTGCCCGCCAGACCGGCGCCCGCGAAACCGGCGCCGGCCAAACCGGCGCCCGCCAAGCCTGGTTTGACCAAGCCCGCGCTGCCGAAGCCGCAGCGGACCAAACCCCAGCCGACCAAGCCGGCTCCGACCAAGCCCCGGTGAGCGATCCACGGCGCGAGCTGCCCTCGGTGGAGCGGCTGCTCCTCGAGCCGGAGATCCGCGAGCTCCTCGGGACCGCGCCGCGAGCCGCGGTGGTGGACGCGGTGCGGGAGTCCCTCGCCGCCGCGCGCTCGCGCCGAGCCGGTCCTCCCGAGAGCTGGGCCGCCGACGTGCGGGACCGGCTCGCTCAGCGCACCCGGCCGAGTCTCCGGCCGGTTCTCAATGCGACCGGGGTGGTGCTGCACACCAATCTCGGCCGCGCCCCGCTGGCGCCCGCGGCGCTGGCCGCGATGGCGGCCGTCGCGGCGGGCTACAGCAATCTGGAGTTCGATCTCGACACCGGCACCCGCGGCAGTCGCGGCGATCACTGCCGGGAGCCGCTGCGCACGATCACGGGGGCGGAGGACGCGCTGGCGGTCAACAACGCGGCGGGCGCGTTGCTGCTCGCTCTGGGCGCGCTGGCCTCGGGCCGCGACGTGCTCATCTCGCGGGGCGAGCTGATCGAGATCGGCGGGTCCTTCCGGATTCCCGATATCCTGCTTCGGAGCGGCGCGGGGCTGCGGGAGGTCGGCACCACCAACCGGACCCACCTCGGCGACTACCGAAAGGCGCTCGACCGAGGCGTCGCGGCCGTCCTCACCGTGCACCGCTCCAACTTCGAGCAGCGGGGCTTCGTCGCCACGCCCGAGCCTGCGGCCCTGGCCGAGCTCTGCCGCGAGGCGGGCGTGCCCTACCTGTTCGACGTCGGCAGCGGCCTCATCGCCGACCTTTCGGCCTGGGGACTGCGGGGCGAGCCGCGGGTGACGGAAGCCCTGGCGGCGGGCGCCGATCTGGTGCTCTTCAGCGGCGACAAACTGCTGGGCGGGCCCCAGGCCGGGTGCATCGTCGGGCGGCGGGCGGCCGTGGCGCTGTGCCGCGAGCATCCGGTGGCCCGGGCGGTGCGCGCCGACAAGATGACGCTGGCGGGTCTCGAGGCGACCCTCGCCCTCTATCGCGAGCCGGCCCATGCAATCGCGGCGATCCCGGTGCTTCGCATGCTCACCCTGAGCCCGCAGGAGCTCGAGCGCCGGGCCGGACGGCTCGCGGCCGCCTGTCCCGCGACCCTTGGACCCAGGCTCGAGCCGGGCCGGTCGGCCGTGGGCGGCGGCTCCTTCCCCGGCGCGGATCTGCCTTCGACGCTGGTCTCCCTGGATGCCGGCGGACTGGGTCCCGACGGCCTCGCGCTCCGCCTCCGGCTCGGCGACCCCGCCGTCGTCGCGAGGGTGGGCGGCGGCCGGGTGTTGCTCGACCCGCGCACGCTGCCTGAGGAAAGCTTCACGGCGGTCGGTGCCGCGTTGGTGGAGGCGCTGCGCGAGTGAGCGGTAGGCAGGCGGTCTTCCTCGATAGGGACGGCACCATCATCGAAGACGCCGGCTATCTCGCCGACCCCTCGGCGGTGCGGCTCCTGCGCGGCGCGGCGCAAGCGATCGCACGTTTCAACCGCGCCGGCATTCCGGTGATCGTGGCGACCAACCAGTCGGGGATCGCCCGCGGGCTGCTCGACGAACAGGCCTACGCCGCCACGGCCGCGCGGCTGGACGTGCTGCTGGCCGCCGGCGGGGCACGGCTGGACGGACATTATCACTGCCCGCACCACCCCGACTTCACCGGACCCTGCGAATGCCGGAAGCCCGGTGTTCTGCTTTACCAGCGCGCCGCAGCGGACCACGGGCTTCATCTGGCCCGCAGCTGGTGGATCGGCGATCGCCTGCGCGACGTGCTGCCGGCCGAGCGGTTCGGCGGACGGGGTGTGCTCATCGGATCCGCTCCGGCGAACGAGCTGACCGACGCCGCTGCCGGGCGCTTTCCCGTGGTCCGCGACCTCGCGGCGGCCGCGGATATGATCGTGCCGTGACAGACCTTGCACGCTGCGGCAGGCCGCTGCCCTGCCGCCTCGGTCCCGATTAGCTTCTCCCCCCATGCCAATGCACGTGGCCGTGGCCGTCTCGGGTCGCGGGAGTAATCTCGAGGCGTTGCTGCGAGCGCTGGGGCCTGAGGGGCCGGCGCGCGTGGTGCTGGTGCTGAGCGACCGGCCGGACGCGCCGGCGCTCGAGCGGGCCGCGGAACGCGGCCTCCCCTGCGTCGCCCTGCAGGATCCGTCGGACGCGCGGGAGTGGCTCGCGGCGCTGCAGCGGCACGCGGTGGACCTGGTCGTCCTGGCGGGCTACCTCAAGCTGGTACCTCCGGACGTGATCGCGGGATACCGCGGGCGCATCATCAACGTCCACCCCGCCCTGCTCCCCTCGTTCGGCGGCAAGGGCATGTACGGCCGCCGGGTGCACGAGGCGGTCCTGGCGAGCGGCGCGAGGGAGAGCGGCGCGACCGTCCATCTGGTGGACGAGGTCTACGACCGCGGCGCGATTCTCGGCCAGGCGCGGGTGCCGGTTCTCGCGGGGGACACACCCGAGCGGCTGGCCGCACGCGTGCTCGAGGCGGAGCACCGGCTGCTGCCGGCGGCCGTGCTCGCCGCCGCCGCGGCCGGACACCCGGTACCGGTTCACGAACCTGTGGAGTCGCATCAGTGAGAGCTCGTTCATGCCTCGCGCGCTGATCTCGGTCAGCGACAAGCGCGGGATCGTCCCCTTCGCGCAGGGCCTGGTCCAGCTCGGCTGGGAGATCGTCTCCACCGGCGGGACGGCGGCGACGCTCCGCGCTGCGGGGGTGGATGTCATCTCCGTTGACGAGGTCACCGGCTTCCCCGAGCTGCTGGACGGCAGGGTGAAGACCCTGCATCCGGCGGTCCACGGGGCCCTGCTCGCGCGGCGCGATCTGCCGGAGCATCTCGCGGCGCTCGCGGAGCGCGGAATCGCCCCGATCGATCTCGTGGCGGTCAATCTCTACCCGTTTCAGATGACCATCTCGCGCCCCGGCGTGGCCTTCGAGGACGCGGTGGAGAACATCGACATCGGCGGGCCCTCGATGCTCCGCTCGGCGGCGAAGAACCACGAGTTTGTCCTGCCGGTGGTGGACCCTACCGACTACCCCAAGGTCCTGGACCTGCTGCGCCGGGGAGCCGTGGACCTGACGGTCCGGCGCGAGTTCGCCGCCAAGGTCTTCGCCCACACCGCCGATTACGACGCTGCGATCACCGGGTACCTCACGCCGCGGGAAGAGGGGCTGCCCCAGCGGCTCAGCCTCGGCATCGAGCGCCTCCAGACGCTGCGCTACGGGGAGAACCCGGCCCAGCGCGCCGCGCTCTACGTGACCGAGGAGCCGCGGGGCATGCGGGACCTCGCCCAGCGCCAGGGGAAGGAGCTCTCCTTCAACAACCTGCTCGATCTCGACGCGGGGATGTCGGCGGTGGCGGCCTGGACCAATCGGCCCGCGTGCTGCGTCATCAAGCACACCACGCCCTGCGGGATCGCGGTCGCTCCCTCCGCGGCGGAGGCGTTCCGCAAGGCGCGCTCGACCGATCCGGTCTCGGCGTTCGGCTCGGTGATCGCGTTCAACACCGTGGTGGACCGCGCCACCGCGCAGGCGATGAGCGATCTCTTCGTGGAGGTCGTCGTCGCACCGTCGTTCCACGACGAGGCGATGGCCGTGTTCGCGGCCAAGAAGCAGCTCCGCGTGGTCGAGTTGCCGGTCAGTCGCGGGGCGGGCACGCTGGATTTCAAGCGGGTGCGCGGCGGGTTCCTGGTCCAGGAGCAGTTCGAGTTCGACGCCTCGGACCAGAGCTGGACCATCGCCACCGACCGCCAACCCACCGAGCGGGAGTGGAACGACCTCCGGTTCGCCTGGGCCGCCGTCGCGGCGGTGAAGTCGAACGCGATCCTGCTGGCGCGGGACGAGATGGCCATCGGCATAGGCGCCGGCCAGACCAGCCGGGTGGACAGCGCCTTCCTCGCGGTCCACAAGGCCCGCACGCTGGGACACGACCCCGCCGGCAGCGTGCTCGCGTCCGACGCCTTCTTCCCCTTCGCGGACGGGGTCGAGCAGGCCGCCTCCGCCGGCGTCAGCGCGATCATCCAGCCCGGCGGATCGGTGCGCGACGCCGAAGTGATCGAGGCGGCCAACCGCCACGGCATGGCCATGGTGATGACCGGCCGCCGCCAGTTCCGCCACTGACCCGGACCCCATGACCACCAACGGCTCGGAACGGCCGCCCTATCGCTGGGCGCTGGCCACGTTCGCCCTCGTGCTGCTCATCTATGTCCTCACGCTCGCCCCGACCACCGCGTTCTGGGATGCGTCGGAGTACATCGCGGCCGCCCGGGTGCTGGGTATCCCGCATCCTCCGGGGAATCCGCTCTTCGTGATCCTGGCGCACACCTTCGGGCTGCTCCCGCTGGCGGAGTCGTACGCGGCGCGGATCAACCTTTTCGCGGCCGTGACGAGCGCGGGAGCCGCGGGCTTCTGGTTCCTGGTGGCGGAGCGCTGGCTGCGCGGGATCGTGCCGAACCGCCGGGCCCGCATCGGCGCGGCGATGGCCGGAACGCTGGTCGGCGCCACCTCCTGGACGGTGTGGAACCAGTCGGTGGTGAACGAGAAGGTCTACACCGTCTCGCTGCTCTCCATCGCGCTGGTCATGTGGCTGGTCGTCCGGTGGGGCGACGATGAGCCCGGCCCCCACCGCGACCGCTGGCTGGTGCTCATCGCCTACGTGCTGGCGCTCACCGCCACCAACCATCTCATGGGGTTCCTCGCCCTCCCCGCGCTCGGCGTCTACGTGCTGTGGACCGATTGGCGCGTCGCGGTGCAGCCATGGGCGATCGTCACCTTCTACGCGCTGCTCCTGGCGGTCACCGGGACGTGGCTCGACATGTTCACCGGCGATGGCCCGACCGGGCCGGTGCTGATCGTGGTCAGTATCGCGGTGGTCGGCTATGCGCTGTGGCGCTCGCCCAGGGACCCGCTGGTCTATCTCGGCCTGCTCGCGGTGGTCGTCGGCATCTCGCTCAACTACCTCTGGCTGCCGCTCCGCGCGGCCCAATATCCCCCGATCAACGAGGGCGAGCCCGTCGGCCTGTTCAGCCAGGCGCTGCAGGACGTGCTCAACCGGGTGCAGTACGGCAAGCCCGAGCTCAGCGAGCGCCAGGCCACTTTCGGCGCGCAGCTGGCCAACTTCTGGCAGTACTTCAACTGGCAGTTCGCCCGCGGCTGGGGGCGCTTCGCGAACGTGGCGACGGCGCTCTTCACGATGCTCGGGCTGAGCGGCCTCTGGGCGCTGTGGAAGACCGACCGGCGCGCCGGTCTCGCCGCGGCGGCCCTGCTGGGCGTGCTGACGGTCGGGCTCGTCTTCTACATGAACTTCAAGTACGGCTACTCGCAGTATCCCGGGGAGGAGTCCCTGGCCCGCGAGGTGCGTCAGCGGGACTACTTCTTCATGGGCTCGTTCTCGGCGTTCGGGGTGTTCGTCGCGCTCGGGATCGGCGCCGTGATGCGCGGGGTGGTGGACTTCCTGCGGAACCGTGGCACGCCGAACAGCCGCTGGCTGGCAGCGAGCCCCGCGCTCGCGGTGGCGCTGATTCCCCTGGTGTCGAATTGGGACTCGGCGAGTCGGGCGGGCGAGACCATGGCGCGCGACTTCGCCTACGACATCCTGCAGTCGGTCGAGCCGTACGGCATCCTGATCACCGCGGGCGACAACGACACCTTTCCGCTGTGGTACGCTCAGGAGGTCGAGGGGATCCGTCGGGATGTGACTCTGGCGAATCTGTCGCTCATGAACACGGAGTGGCACCTGCGCCAGCTCCGGCGCCGGGTGACTCCGGAATTCGATCCGGCAGGCGCCGCGGCCCTCTGGCGCGAGCTCCCCGTCCCGCCCCGGCCGACCGAGCCGGCGCTGGCCCTCCCGCTGGAGGCCATCGACAGCCTCCCCGAGGCGATGCGGGTCCCGCCCGAGGGCGGCGTCGCGTTCGACAGCCTCCAGCTCCGATTCGGACAGGACGTCCTGCTGCGCCAGGATCTGGCCACGATCTTCCTCATCCGCGACAACATCGGCAAGCGGCCCCTGTTCTTCAGCTGGAGCGACGGCGGGTATCCCGACCAGACCTTCGGCCTCAGCCCCTATCTCGTCTCGCAGGGCTTCGTCAGGAAGCTGATGCACGCGCCGGTGACGCCGAACGATTCGATCGTGCTGAGCCCCGGGCTGGGATACGTGGACTACCCGCGCACCAAGAGACTGCTCACGGAGGTCTACCACTGGAAGACGGCCACCAGGGATCGGCCCCACGGGTGGGTGGACCCGCCGTCGGGGTCTATCCTCCAGCTCTATGCGGTGGTGTACGGCGGGTCGGCCCCGATCTTCGCCAAGGCCGGAGACAGCACGCTCGCGGCGCTCGCGGACTCCATCGCGCGGAAGGTGAACGAGGAGCTGAGCGAGGGCGCTGCATTCTAGGACCTGAGAAAGTACTTCACATACAATGGCGTAGCGGACTCCACCTGAACTAGATAGCTCGCCGACCCGCCGCCGACGGCGTCGAACGGCAGATGCGAGCACATGCTCGCCTCGGTCGGCGTGCGAAGTGGGATCCTCGCGAGGGGTTGCCGGCGAGGTATCTTCAAGTATCTGATTGGCCACCTCACAAGGACACGATCGTGCCCGACACGCCGCCCGTCCGCGACCGCGCGACCACGATTCTGGTGGCCGAGGACGACGACGCCCTGCGTGGGATCGTCACCCGGGTCTTCTGGGATCAGGGATATCGGACCCTGGAGGCGCGCCACGGCAACGAGGCGCTCCACCTCGCCGAGCTGGCCGCCCCCTATCTGGACCTCGTGGTGACCGACGTCATCATGCCCGAGCTGGATGGCCTCGAGCTGGGACGGGAGCTGGCCCGCCGCTGGTCGTCGATCCCGATCCTCTATATCTCCGCTTACCCGGCCAACGACATCTTCAGCCGCGGCGGGCCGACCGATTCGACCCCGTTCCTGCAGAAGCCGTTCACGCCGGACGTGCTGCTGGAGCGGGTACGGCAGCTGCTGTCGAGCTCCAAGGGAGGTCCCGGAGCGGACGGCGCGTCCGCCTAGGCTTCGACGTGCGGCGCCGGCACGGGCGTGCCCTGCGATGATCTGATCAGGGTGTCGGCCACGGGAGCCTGGAACAGCCCACAGACGGTGTCGGTGCACTTCACCAGGCGGTAGCGGGACCCCGCACCCCGCA
>CAMPKP010000031.1 GCA_946887295.1 uncultured Gemmatimonadota bacterium
CCGGAGACCTGGCCTACGTGATGTACACGTCGGGCTCGACCGGCCGGCCGAAGGGGGTGGCGATCCCGCACCGCGGCATCGTCCGCCTGGTCTGCGGCACCGACTACGTCCAGCTGACCCCGGCGGACACCGTGGCCCAGGTCTCCAACATCACGTTCGACGTCGCCACCTGGGAGATCTGGGGGGCGCTGCTCAACGGCGCGTCCCTGGTGGTCATCCCCAGGGAAGTGGTGCTGTCTCCACCCGCTCTCGCCGCCGAAATCCGCGACCGGGGGATCACCGCCATCGACGTGACCACGGCCCTCTTCAACCAGCTCGCTCGCGACGTCCCCGGCGTGTTCCAGCCGGTGCGGCAGGTACAGCTGGGCGGGGAGGCGGCCGATCCGGGCTGGGTGCGCGAGATCCTGGCCGACAAACCGCCCGAGCGCCTGATCAACAGCTACGGACCTTGCGAGTGCACCACCACCGCGACCTGGCATGAGGTCCGCCGGCTCCCAGCCGATGCTATCACCGTGCCCATCGGCCGCCCCATCGCGAACACCCGTGCATACGTGCTCGACCGCTATCTGGAACCGGTGCCGGTGGGGATTCCAGGAGAGCTCCATCTCGGCGGACCGGGTCTGGCGCGCGGCTACTTCGATCGGCCGGGGCTCACCGCCGAGCGCTTCATTCCCGACCCCTTCGGCCCGGAGCTCGGGCACGAAACAGGCGGCCGGCTCTACCGGACCGGAGACCGGGTACGCTGGCGGGCAGACGGCGAGCTCGAGTTCCTCGGCCGGTTCGATGGACAGATCAAGCTGCGCGGCCACCGGATCGAGCCCGGTGAGATCGAAGCCGCGCTCCGCGAGCACCCGGCGGTGCGCGCGGCGGTGGTGGTCGCCCGCGACGATGAGCCCGTCGGAAAGCGACTGGTGGCCTACGTCGTGCCGAGCGGGGCTGCGCTCGGGAGTGACGACCTGCGCCGCTTCCTGCAGCAGCGGCTGCCCGACTTCATGGTGCCGTCGGTCTTCATGGTCCTGGACGCCCTCCCGCTCTCGCCCAACGGCAAGCTGGACCGCCGGGGATTGCCCGCCCCCAGTGACGCGAGACCGGAGCTGGAGCAGGCCTTCGTCGCCCCCCGCGACCCGATCGAGGAGGTGGTTGCCGGCATCTGGGCCACGGTGCTCGGCGTCGATCGGGTGGGCATCCAGGACGACTTCAGCGCCCTCGGCGGGCACTCGTTGCTGGCCACCCAGGGCATCTCGCGCCTTCTGGCGGCGCTCGACGTCGATCTGCCGCTGCGCACGATCTTCGAGACTCCGACTGTGGCCGGTCTCGCGGAGCTGGTGACTTCCGCGCGCGACGGTCGGGCGCTCCTGCCGGCTCCGGCGGCGCGCGCCGAGCCCGGGCGGCGGCGGCTGCCACGGACCGACCCCGGCGCATCGGGGATCCCGCGGCGCGTGGGGTCGGGCCCCGCGCCGCTGTCCTTCGCGCAGCAGCGGCTCTGGTTCCTGGAGCAGCTATACCCCGGCACGCCCCTTCACAACGTCTCCCGCCTGATTCGGCTGAGCGGGGCGCTCGACGTGGCGGTGTTGCAGCGAACGCTCGACGCCATCGTGGCGCGGCACGAGGCACTGCGCACCACCATCGTGACGTCGAACGCCACCGCCATGCAGGTCATCGCGCCCCCCTCGAGCGTGTCGATCGAGCTCACCGACCTCAGTGGCCTCGAGGCACCGGAGGGCGAGGCCGAGGCCCGCCGGCTGACCTCGGAGGAAACCCGGCGGCCGTTCGATCTCGCTCGCGGCCCGCTCTTCCGGCCACGCCTGCTGCGGCTGGGAGCCGAAGAGCACCTGCTGCTGCTGACGATGCATCACATCATCAGCGACGGCTGGTCGCACGGTGTGCTCTCCCGCGAGCTGACGGCCTTCTACGAGGCGTTCGTCACCGGTGTCCCCGCGTCGCTGCCCGAGCTGCCGATCCAGTACGCCGACTACGCGGTCTGGCAGCGGGAGCGGCTCCAGGGGGAGCGGCTGGAGCGCGAGCTGGGCTACTGGCGGACGCAGCTTCGGGGTGCCCCGGCGGCGCTCGAGCTGCCGACCGACTACCCCCGCCCGCCGGTGCAGAGCTCTCGTGGAGCGAAGCAGGCGATTTCACTTTCGGCGGGCGTCACCCAGGCGCTGCAGGGCTTGAGCCGTCGCGAGGGCGTCACGCTGTTCGCGACCGTGCTCGCGGCGTTCCAGACCCTGCTCGCCCGCTACAGCGGCCAGGACGACATCGTGGTCGGCGCGCCCATCGCGGGGCGCACCCGGACGGAGACCGAGGGGCTGATCGGCTTCTTCGTCAACACCCTGGCCCTGCGGACCGATCTCTCGGGTGACCCGACGTTCCGCGAGCTGCTTCGGCGGGTGCGCAAGGTGACGCTGGGAGCCTACGACCATCCCGACATCCCGTTCGAGCAGCTGGTGGAGGAGCTCCAGCCGGAGCGCGACATGAGCCGGACGCCGATCTTCCAGGTGGCGCTGGCGATGCAGAACGTTCCTGCTCACACGCTGGAGTTGCGGGGCCTGGTGCTGCGTCCCGAGGCGACCGACAGCGGGACCGCGAAGTTCGACCTCACCCTGTTCGTCCACCAGCAGGGGGCCGGGCTGAGGCTGGTGCTGGAGTATTGCACCGATCTGTTCGAGGCGGGCTCTGCCGCCCGGTTGCTGGGTCATTTTCGGACCCTGCTCGACGCGGTCGTCGCCGATCCGGACCGCCGGCTCTCGCAGCTGCCGCTGCTCACCGAGCCGGAGCGGCACCAGCTCCTGGTCGAGTGGAACGCCACGGCGACCGACTACCCGAGCGACGCCACCATCGGGGAGCTCTTCGGCGCGCAGGCCGCCGGAGCCCCGGACGCCATCGCCGTAGTCTCCGGGAGCGAGCGGCTCACCTATCGCGAGCTCGATGAGCGAGCCAACCGGCTGGCCAACTATCTCCGGTCGCGGGGAGTGTGCGCCGAGGCCCGCGTCGCCGTCTGCCTCGACCGCTCGGCCGACCTCGTGATCGCGGTGCTGGGGGTGCTGAAAGCCGGGGGGACCTACGTGCCGCTGGACCCTGGCGACCCCCCCGGGCGCCTCGGGCTCCTGCTCGGCGATGCCGGGGTCGGCGTCCTCCTCACCGAGAGGCGGCAGCGCGAACGGTTGCCGTCCAGCTCCCTCGCATACACCATCTGCCTGGACGAGGAGCGCGACGCGATCGCCGGTGAATCGAGCGAGCCGCCCCGCGTAGCGCTCGCCGGGCGACTCGCCTGCGTGATGTACACGTCCGGCTCGACCGGGACGCCCAAGGGGGTGGCGGTCCCCCACCGGGCGATCGTGCGGCTGGTGCGGGGCACGGACTATTTCCAGGGCGGCCCGACGGAGACGTTTCTCCAGCTCGCCCCGATGGCGTTCGATGCGTCGACCTTCGAGATCTGGGGGGCGTTGCTGACGGGGGCGCGGCTGGTCATCGCTCCCCCGGGCACACTCAGCCTCGAGGAGATCGGGCGGACGGTTCGGGAGCATGGCGTCAGCACGCTGTGGCTGACCGCCGGACTCTTCCACCTGATGGTGGACCGGGGCCTGGCGGATCTGCGGGGCGTGCGGCAGCTGCTGGCCGGCGGAGACGTGCTCTCGGTGGCGGACGCGGAGCGGGTGCTGCGCGAGCTGCCCCAGTGCCGGCTGGTCAACGGCTACGGGCCGACCGAGAGCACCACGTTCGCCAGCTGTCATGCCGTGGCCGCCGGCGGACTGCGGGGCTCGGTGCCCATCGGCCGCCCGATCGCGAACACCCGGGCGTACGTGCTCGACGGCAACCTGTCGCCGGTGCCGGCAGGGTTGCCGGGCGAGCTCTATCTCGGGGGTGCGGGGCTGGCGCGCGGCTACCTGGGCCGGCCCGGGCTGAGCGCGGAGCGGTTCGTGCCCGATCCGTTCGGCCCCGCGTACGGCGGGGAGTTCGGGGGCCGGCTCTACCGGACCGGCGATCGCGCGCGCTGGCGGAGTGACGGGACGCTGGAGTTCCTCGGGCGCCTGGATGACCAGGTCAAGCTCCGCGGCCACCGGATCGAGCCCGGCGAGATCGAGGCCGCGCTCCGGGAGCACGCGGGAGTGCGCACCGCCGCCGTTGTCGCACGGGAAGACCCGGCCGGTGAGAAGCGGCTCATCGCCTACCTGGTGCCGAACGGGCGGGCGCCCGGCCCGGACGAGCTGCGAGCGTTCCTGCGACAGCGGCTGCCCGAGTTCATGGTGCCCTCGGCATACGTGGCGGTCGAGGAGTTTCCGCTGTCGCCCAACGGCAAGGTGGATCGTCGGGCCCTGCCGGCGCCGCCGGACTCGAGGGCCGGGCTGAAGGCGGACTTCGTTCCTCCAGCCGGTCCGATCGAGGAGCTGCTCGCCACCATCTGGATGGCGGTGCTGCGGGTCGGCCGTGTCGGCATCCACGACAACTTCTTCGAGCTCGGCGGGCACTCGCTGCTCGCCACCCAGGTGATGTCCCGCATCGTCGCGACGCTCGGAGTCGAGCTGCCGCTGCGCGCCCTCTTCGAGGCGCCGACCGTGGCCGGCCTGGCGGCCCGGCTGGCCGCGGCGCAGCAGAGCGGAGCACCCGCGGAGGCTCCGGCACTCGTACCGGTCGCCCGCCAGAATTACCGCATGTCCAACGACGGAGGGAGGCAGGAGTGACGGACCACGAGGACGACACCACCATCTACAAGGTGGTCGTGAATCACGAGGAGCAGTACTCCATCTGGCCCGCGGACCGGGAGAACGCCCCCGGCTGGCGTGACGCCGGCACCAGCGGCAGCAAGGCGGAGTGCCTGGCCCACATCGAGCGGGTCTGGACCGACATGCGCCCCCTCAGCCTCAGGCTCCAGATGGATGGTGCCGACCGGAAGGCATGAGCGACGAGCGGTTCGTCTTCCCTGCCTCCTTCGCCCAGCGGCGGCTCTGGTTCGTCAGCCAGCTCGAGCCGGAGAGCGGCCTTTACAACGTGCCGATGACTCTCGCGCTGAGCGGGGGCCTCGATGTCTCCGCGCTGCGGTGCGCTCTGGCGGCCATCGTCGGCCGGCACGAGGCTCTCCGCACTACGTTCGCCCTGGCGGATGGAGAGCCGGTGCAGATCGTGGGGCCGGGCCCGAATCTCGACCTGCCGGTGCAGGACGTGACCGCCATGGCCGAGGCGGAGCTTCAGCAATTCATCGGGGAGGAGGCGGACCGGCCCTTCGACCTCGAGCGCGGGCCGCTGGCTCGTGCGGTGCTGCTCCGGCGCGGAGCAGACGAGCACCTGTTGCTGCTGGCCTTCCACCACATCGTCTTCGACGGCTGGTCGACCGGCGTGCTCTCCCATGAGCTGGGTGAGTTCTACGGCGCGTTCGCCTCCGGCTCGACTCCCCACCTGCCGGCCTTGCCGGTGCAGTACGGGGACTATGCCGTCTGGCAGCGGGACTGGCTCAAGGGCGAAGCGCTGGAGCGGCAGCTGGCCTACTGGCGCGAGCGCCTCGCGAGTCCTTCGCCCTCTCTGGAGCTCCCCGCGGACCGACCCCGCCCGCGGACCCGCACCCACCGCGGCGCCACCGAGGTGCTGGAGCTCGCTCCGGGCATCCTCGAGGGCCTGACCGCATTGAGCCGCCAGGAAGGCACTACGCTGTTCATGACGCTGCTGGCGGCGTTTCAGACGCTGCTGGCCCGCTCCGGCGGTGTGGCCGACGTGACCGTGGGCTCCCCCATCGCCAATCGCACCCGCAAGGAGCTCGAGCACCTCATCGGCTTCTTCGTGAACACGCTCACGCTGAGGACCGATCTCTCGGGCGATCCCTCCTTCCGCGAGCTGCTGGGCCGGACGCGCGAGGTGGCGCTCGGCGCCTATGCTCACCAGGACGTCCCCTTCGAGAAGCTGGTGGAGGAGCTTCGGCCAGAGCGCGCCGGCGACCGCAATCCGTACTTCAAGGTGATGTTCGCCCTGCAGAATGCACCGCGGGCACCGCTGAGCCTGCCCGGTCTGACGGTGCGGAGCCTCCCGGGTCGGACGACCACGTCCAAGTTCGATCTTACCCTCGCTGTGCGGGAGAAATCCGGCGGCCTGCGGGCGGGCATGGAATACAGCCTCGATCTGTTCGAGCCCGGCACCATCCGGCGGATGCTGGGCCACCTCGGAGTGCTGCTCGCGGAAGTGGTTGCCGACCCTGATCGGCGGCTGTCCTCGATCCCGCTGCTCTCCCGCGAGGCGCGCAGCCAGGTGCTGGTGGAATGGAACCGGACGGATCGGGAGTATCCGCGCGACCGCGGCGTGCACGAGCTGTTCGAGGCCCGGGCGGCCGAGTGTCCCGACGCGACCGCCGTAGAGGCGGCAGGTGAGCGGGTCACCTATCGCGAGCTGAACGTCCGGGCCAACCGGCTGGCGCGGCACCTTCGCCGTCGGGGCGCGGGGCCGGACGCGCGGATCGGGGTGGCGCTGGAGCGGTCCTCCGACCTCATAATGACGCTGCTCGCGGTGCTCAAGGCGGGCGCGGCGTACGTGCCGCTGGATCCGAGCTACCCGTCGGAGCGGCTGGCGTTGATGCTCGACGACTCGCGTGTGAGCGCGCTGGTGACCATGGGCGCGGGCCTGCCCGGCGTCCCGGCCGGCGTGGCGACGGTGAGGCTGGACCTCGACCGTGACGCCATCGCACAGGAGAGCGGTGACGACCTCGGCCTGGAGAGCCGGCCGGAGCAGCTCGCCTATGTGATGTACACCTCGGGATCGACGGGTCGCCCCAAGGGGATCGCCATTCCGCACCGGGCCATCGTTCGTCTGGTGTGGAACGCGGAGTACGTCCAGCTCACCCCTCAGGACCGGGTCGCCCAGATCTCCAACGCGTCGTTCGATGCCGCGACGTTCGAGATCTGGGGCGCGCTGCTCCAGGGCTCTCGCCTGGTGATCATCCCGCGGGACGTGGTGCTGTCTCCCCGCGACCTCGCGGCCGAGATCCGCGACCGCGGCATCACTGCGGCGTTCATGACCACGGCCCTGTTCAACCAGCTGGTGGGCGAGCTGCCCTCCGTGCTCGGGTCGGTGCGTCACGTCCTCTTCGGCGGAGAGGCGGCCGATCCCGGGCGGGTGAGGCGGTGCCTCGCCGAAGGCCCGCCCGAGCGACTGATCCACGTCTACGGACCGACCGAGTCCACCACGTTCGCCACCTGGCATCAGGTGCGGGAAGTCGCCGAAGACGATGTCACCGTTCCCATCGGCGTGCCGATCGGCAATACCCGCGCCTACGTGCTGGATCGTCACATGGAGCCCGTCCCGCTGGGCGTTCCGGGGGAGCTCTATCTCGGCGGGCCCGGGCTGGCGCACGGGTATGTGGGCCGGCCGGCGCTCACCGCCGAGCGCTTCGTGCCCGACCCTCACGGCTCCGAGCCGGGCGGCCGGCTCTACCGCACCGGTGACCTGGCTCGCCGGCGGGCGGATGGTGCGCTGGAGTTCATGGGGCGGCTGGACGCGCAGGTCAAGCTTCGGGGATTCCGCATCGAGCCTGGAGAGATCGAGGCCGCGCTGACGCAGCACTCGGCGGTGCGCGAGTGCGCCGTGGTTCTCCGTGACGACTTGCCGAGTGGCCGGGGACTGGTAGCCTATCTGACGCGCGGGCAGCCCGAGTCCAGCGAAGCGAGGCCGGTTCCCGCCGCCGAGTCGCCGCTGGACCATCTCTCGGCGTGGCAGGCCGTGCGCGAGGAGCTGCCGATGCGCTCGTCCACCGGGCAGCCGATTCCGGAGGAGGAAGTGCGCGACCGGGCGGACCGGACCGCGGAGCGGCTGCTGCGGCTCGGGCCGCGTCGTGTCCTCGAGATCGGCTGCGGTACCGGGATGCTCCTCGAGCGAGTCGCTCCCCACTGCATCCGGTACGTGGCGACCGAGCACTCCGCGGCGCTGCTGGGCAAGGCGCAAAGCCGGGTCGGTGCGGCCGGCCTGGACAGCCGCGTAACGCTGCTCCAGCGGGACCTCGGGGACGTGACCGGGATCGAGAGCCAGAGTGTCGATATCGTCATCCTCGACTCCGTTGCCGGGTATTTCCCGACCATCGAGCATGTGGCCGGCCTGCTGGAGCGGATCACCCGGCTTCTGGCCCCCGGCGCCACCGTCTTCGTCGGCGGGGTGCGCAACCTGGAGCTGCTTGGCGCCTTCCATGCGTGGCAGGAGCTCCATCGCGCTCCGGCGACGATGCCGGCGGCGGAGCTGCGGCAGCGCGTTCGGAGCAGGGTGGCGGCCGAGTGCGAGCTGTGGATCGGCCCCGGCTTCTTCACCGCGCTGCCGCAACGCCTCTACCAGGTTCGACGAGTCGAAGTGATGCCAAGGCGCGGCCGCGGTGAGAGCGATCGGAATCCTTTCGAGTACGACGTTCTGCTGCACGCCGGCGATCCGGTCGCAACACCCGAGCGAGCGCCGGCCTGGAGTGACTGGGAGGACGAGGAGTGGAGTGTCGACCGCCTCCGCCGAGCTCTGGAAGGAGAGCGGCCCGGGGTGTTGGCGCTCGGCCGCGTCCCGCACCCGCGCGCCGCGGCGCATGCCTGGACCGCGGCGGCGCTCGAGGCGGCGGATGCCTCGCTGACTGCCGGCGAGCTCGCCCAGAGTGGATCGATGATGCGAGAGCGTGGCGCGGACCCCGAGGCGTTCTGGGCACTCGGCGAGGCGCTTGGCTACCGGGTGGATATCAGCTGGGCAAGATGCGACGCCGAGGGCCGGTACGATGCCCTGTTCCGCAGGTCCGGTGGATCACGGCATTCCGACATCGCCTGGCCGTCGGAGCATCGAGCTTCGCCGAGGTCGTGGGCCGACTACGGCAACCAGCCCGCGATGAAGACAGCGTCGGACCGCCTGATCCCGGCGCTGCGGGCTCATCTGCGCGAGCGACTGCCCGAGTTCATGGTCCCATCGGCATTCGTGGTGCTCGATGCGCTTCCGTCCACACCCAATGGCAAGGTCGATCGCCGCGCGCTGCCGCCTCCTTCCGGCCTCGCGGCGGCGTCGCACGCGGCGTTCGAGCCACCCCGCACGCCGGTCGAGAAGACCCTCGCCGGAATCTGGAGAGAGCTGCTGGGGGTCGAGGCGGTGGGACTGGAGGATGATTTCTTCGAGCTCGGCGGACACTCGCTGCTCGCGGTCAAGCTGTTCGCGGAGATCGAGCGGACCTTCGCCCGGAAGCTGCCCCTGTCGACCCTGTTTCAGGCAACGACGCTTGGGCGGCTGGCCGACGTGCTCGCCAGGTCCTCGCCAGAGACCCCCGCTTCGGCTCTGGCCGTGCTGCAACCTCGGGGGTCACGGCCGCCGCTGTTCCTCGTCCATGGGGTCTACGGGGACGTGCTGGAGTACCGCGACCTGGTGAGCCGTCTGGATCCCGACCAGCCGGTGTACGGCATCGAGGCTCCCCACGGCGACGGTGAGGCGGTGCTCAGGACGATCGAGCAGCTGGCATCGGGGTACCTCCAGGAGCTGCGGCGGCAGCAGCCTGCGGGTCCCTACTTCCTGTGCGGCTATTGCTGGGCCGGTGCCCTGACCTTCGAGATGGCCAGGCAGCTCCACGAGGCGGGTGAGGACGTCGCTCTGGTCGCGCTCATCGACGCCGCCTGCCCGGGGAGCCTGCGTCCCCTCACGCTGGCGCTCAGGGCCGCACGCCGTGGCCGGAGCATCTGGGCTCGTGTCGGCCGCAACCTTCGTCGTCTCCCGGATCTGCACCCGAAGGCGCTGCCGCTCTTCCTCTGGGAGCGGGCGGTGAATCTTGGCACCGAGCTGCTTGGAACGCTTGCGTACACCTGGTCGGTCCGGCTGCGAAAGCCGTTGCTCCCGGCATTCGGGCGTCGTCGCCAGGCGCTTCTGTATGCGGCCAAGTGCTACCGGCCGCCGGTGTATCCAGGTCGGGTCACCCTGCTGCGGGCTCGAACCTCCAGTCCGGCCACGGCCGGAAGCGCCATGTGGGGCTGGGATCGGGTGGCGGCGGGCGGGGTGGAGCTCCACGAGGTCCCCGGGGAGCACCACGAGCTGCTGAAGGAGCCCAGGGTCGCCGGACTCGCCGCGACGCTTCAGGCATGCCTCGACCACGCCGCCGGAGACCGGCTGGAAGTACGCTGAGGCGGTCGTGACGGCGACCGCGACCGTAGTTCTCTGGCGCGTGCACCTGAGTCAGGTGGCGGTGCAGCCCGGTCTGGCCGATTGCCTCGACGCAGATGAACGGGCTCGGGCCGTACGGTTTCACTTCCACCGCGACTCGTCTCGCTTCGTGGCCTATCGCGGCGCGCTCCGTCACATCCTGGGCCACTACCTGCGCCAACCCCCGGAAGCCGTGCGCCTGGGATATGCCTCCGCCGGAAAACCCTTTCTTCTCGATTTTCCCGAACTCCAGTTCAATCTCTCCCACGCCGGGGACCTGCTCCTCGTCGGGGTCTCGCGTGGCGGGCGGCTCGGCGTGGACATCGAGCGGATCCCTCCTGACTCCGTAGTGGACGAGACCAGCGGTCTCGTGCTGTCCGCCCCGGAGCGGGATCTGATGCGACGGCTGACCGGACAGGCGAGGCGTGCGCGGTTCGGCGCGATCTGGACTCGGAAAGAGGCCTACATCAAGGGCGATGGACGGGGCATGGGACTCGAGCTCGATCTGATCGACGTCGCTACTTCGCCCGACCGGGTCCTGGTGCGAGAGCAGGGCTCGGATCGTTGGGCCACCTGCTCGACGTGGACGCTCCGATCTCTCGAGATCGATCCAGGCTACTCGGCCGCCATCGCCGTGGAGGAAGCGGACTGGCGCCTCGAGCGGCTCGAGTGGCCGGGGCCCTGAGACCGGTGGGCTGATGGTGCCGCGGCTCAGCCCAGTGGCTGCAGGTCCGGCTCGACCCAGCCGAACCTCGCGTCGGCCGACATCAACCGGTCCCTGCTGTAGTGCCGCAGCGGCAGGTCCCTGGCTCCGTACCGCGCCAGCAGGCGGTCTACCCGCTGGGCCCAGTCGCCTCCCAGTCCTTCCCCTTCGGCCGCGACATGGTCGCAGATCACTCTCATATAGAAGCGGGTGATCGTCTCGTGGTAGCCGCCGGTCGGGGTGGTGCGCACCCCGTGCGCCGCGTTGAACCGCTGGATTCCCTCGCGCATGGCGGCCAGCGCCTCTTCGTAGGGCATCCTCGACGCGTACCAGAGGGCCACCGCCAGGTGCGCCTCGTGGGTCCACGCCGCCTTCGGCAGCGTACACGCCTCGAACTCCTCCACCAGCCGAACCAGGTCGGCGGCGTGTCTGAGCGGCGGAGCATTCGCGGCGGGCGACGTCACGCGCCTGCCTCTCCGCGCCTCGGTGCGGCACTCGGCGCCGGGGACTTCCGTCCGTGGGCGCCGGGCGCGAGCTGGATCATGAGCACCGCGCCGAGGATGAGCACCATCGCCGCGATCGTCCGGGGTGTGACGGCCTCGTGGAGGATGAGCCATCCGAGCAGCACCGCCACCACCGGGTTCACGTAGGCGTAGGTGCCGACCACGGTCGCGGATGCATGCCGTAGCGCGTAGGCGTAGGCGGTGAAGCCGACGATCGAGCCGAAGACGACGAGATAGGCGAGCGCACCCATTCCCTGAGGAGACCAGCGCCACTGTCCCGCCTCTCCGAGGGCGAGCCCCAGCAGCGCGATCACCGCGCCGCCGACGAGCATCTGAACCGCCGACGCGGCATAGGGCGAGGTGTCGGTCGGGTTGCGCTTGGAGTAGACGGTGCCGAGCGCCCACGACGCGCTCGCCAGTGTGAGCGCGGCCGGACCCGCCAGGTTGGCGTTCATCAGCTCGCCGGGCGTGACTCCCGCGAGGAGAGCGCTGCCCAGAAAGCCGAGGGCCAGCCCCACGCCGACCCGCCAGGTGAAGACCGTCGTACCGCCCGGCCACAGCGCATCGAAGAAGGCCGCCCAGAGCGGCACGGCTGCCACGAACACGCTCGCCGCTCCCGATTCCACGTGCTGCTCGGCCCAGACGACGACGGCGTTGCCACCGAGCAGGAGGAAGAGGCCGGTGACTGCGAGCACCTTCCAGTCGCGAAGGGTACGCGGCAGCTTGTCGCCCGTCGCGAGGACGATTCCGGCCAGCAGCAGACCGGCGATGAGGAAGCGCACGCCGGCGAAGAGGAGCGGGGGCAGGTGCATCACCCCGACCCTGATCGCGAGATAGGTCGAGCCCCACACGGTGCAGACGAGGAGGTAGGCGATCAAGGCCCGGCCGCGGAGGCCCGCCATCAGTCGGCCTCCACCGGCACGATGCCGGGCTTCTCGAACAGGGTGGAGAGCACGATCGTCGTCCGCGTGCTGGCCGGATGGCCCGGTTGCTTGATCTCGCGCAGGACGCCTTCGAGGCTCTCGATCGAAGGGGCGGCGACCTTGAGGACGTAGCAGTCGTCGCCGGCCACGTGGTGGCACTCGAGCACGTGAGGATTGGCCTCGAGGGCATCGAGCTGGGCCTCGTCGCCCGCGTTATCCGAGGCGGGATACCGGACCGCGACGAATGCGGTGACCGGAAACCCCGCCTTGGCGCGGTCGAGCCGGGCCTGATAGCCGAGGATGTAACCCGACTCCTCCAACCGCTTCACCCGCTCCATGACGGCCGGCCGGGACAGTCCGATCTCATCCGCGATCGCCTGGTAGCTGGCCCGGCCATCGGCCGAGAGGAGCTGGAGGATGCGTCGGGAGATGTGGTCCAGCGGATATGCGCTCATCGCTTTCTCCTATGCTTCGTAGGAGAAAACTACATGGCGTCGACTATTCGTCAACAGCCAAATATCGCCACGGACTATTAGCAGGAGTAGGTACTTGACGCACAGGGTATTGAAGACGGGGGTGGCGACCCGTAGCTTGAGTGTGCGGGGCGAGTTCCCGTAAGGAGGCCAGTATGAAAGAGGTTTCCACCTGCGGGTGCACCAAGGGATGCTGTGATACGGGGTGCTGCTGCGGGACTAGCGCCTGTACCTGCGGCTAGAGCGCAGGCGAAGACGAGAAGGCCGGGGCTACCTACCGCCTCGGCCTTTCTTGTTTGGTGGCTTGGACCAGCCGCCCTTGGGCGGTGGCTTCTTGAGTGCCTTCCCGACGTTGCCCTCCCACGGCCCCGGTAGGACTAGCTTCTCCGGCTTTGGCCCCCGCTTCCGGGGTGGACTCCCCTTCGATCGTGCTCCCATCGGACCCCCGTCCATAGATTCCACGCTGTGGGTTCGAGCTGCTGTATGCGGTCGGCGGGACTCGAACCCGCAAGGGCTAGGCACCCAGGTAGCTTCCAAAGCTACTGCGTTTACAGTTTCGCCATGACCGCCACCCCGGGAAAAGCTTTTCCCGGGGTGTTTGTTTACGTCTCCCCAAGGGCCGTCGTTCGCTGCCAACGGGGCAGAAAGTGCCGCAAGTGCTTCCTTCGGCTCCTCGTCAGGTTGGTCAAACAGCGGCATGATTTCCACCAGTCTGTCGTACAGGGCATCCGGGGTGAGCCTCTAGGAGATTGGCGCGCAGCTCATCCAGCTTGGCCTTAACGCCAGCGGGGGCCTCTATGTCGGCCAGTCCTACCTTGAAGGACGCGAAACACCCTCGTCTGCAAGAATGACCCGCCCTGTTCGGTTGAACAGGGTTAGATCCCCGGCCTCGTCCACGAAGTAGTGCTCGGTCTGCACCGCTCCAACCTAGGCACCCCTCTCTAACTATCCACGTAGATAAGTGCAGATGCGGTGCAGTCATTAATCACGCGGGGCTGCCAGACTGGCCCGATTCCGAACAAACCCCCGTGCGCCAAGTACCTACTCCTGGCTATTAGCAGGAGCAGGTACTCCGCTATTTCGTCTTTAGGGGGACGCTGACCCCCAAAGACGTGGCGGCACGCTTGTCTGAGCGGATCAAGGGCTAGAGGCGTGACGCTCCGATCGGCGCGTTCACGGCTATGGTGGTCCTCATGAGACGGCTGGCCTCAGTCACACCCAAAGAAGAAGGGCCGGGGGGAAGTAGCCCCCGGCCCTGTCCGACCTTGCTGCACCTCCCCGCTGCATGCATTCACTCTGTCGGTGCATGCGCGGGCGAGAAGACGTCCTCCAAGGTGGCACCAGGGAGTCTGGGGACCAATCGTCGCTCGATGAGCGTGCTCACAGTGTTGAGGAGAAACTCCGGGCTGAACACCTCAGGAATCGTGAGCACATCATCGGGCAGGCCGTGAGGAATAGTCGAGCCGATATGCAGGATCTGGATCTCCGGACTCGCCTGGCGAACACGTCGGACAAGGCCACCGACGTCAATACCGGTCCCGTAGGTGTTCAGCACCAGCAGGGCGATTTTCGGCATCCTGCCGCAGAGCTCCTCGGCGGCGAGGCCGTCGTGGGCCTGGAACACACAGTAGTTGGCCATCCGTAGGAGTCCGGTGACCGACAACAACAGGGCGTTATAGTCGCAAATCACGATGCGCCGCCCCTCGCTGGAGGGGACGGGGCGCTGGGACGACATGTGAGGTCTTGCGTCCGGCGGAGACGGCCGGCCATGGCAGGGAGCTATAGGGAATCTTCCTGGAAGATATCCCTGATTTGACTAGATAGATAGCTCAACCCACCCGCCTGAACCTCACGTACTTGCTCCTGAGTACTAGCAGGGTAAGGGCCTGAACTCCGAGCCTGGGGTATATTCAAGTAGTTGAAATCCCTCTGCTGCCTGCCTCTCCCGGGTGTCCTCCGGGTCCAAGGTTCACAATGGACACAGGGTCTCCGCCCCACTACACCGGGCGGCACATCGTCGTGGCCGACGAGGATCCCAAGATGGTCGAGTTCGTCATCCGGACACTGCGCGAGGACGGCCACGCGGTGTTCCACGCCTATGACGTGCTCTCCGCGACCCAGCTGGCCATCGGCCTCGAGACTTGCGACCTGGTCATCAGCAACACGAAGGTCGAAGGGGCGGATGGCGTGGAGCTGGTGCTCTACCTTCGCAAGCGCCAGCCCGAGTTGCCGATCATCTACCTCGCCAACATCGGCCGGTCCACCCCGGAGGCCGAGGCTCAGCTCCCCCGGGACATCCCCATCCTGCGGGAGCCGTTCACCGCGGAGGATCTGCGAGGCACGGTGCACGCGATGCTCGACGGGGCGGGGCCGGCGAAGGGGCCGGGGTAGCACCTTGGGCGTATCCCGCGTATCCCGCCACAGACTTCGGCAGGAGTCGCGCACAGCCTGAAGCAAGCCTAGGTTTCCGCCGGTGATTGCCCTCGCCTTGCTCGCGCTGCAGTCGTCACCCACCGCCCCGCCAGGCTCCTACTGGCAGCAGGACGTAGCCTACGAGATCACCGCCGCGCTCGACGAGCCCGCCGGTGTGCTCGCCGGCGGCGAGCGAATCCGCTACACCAACAACTCTCCCGACACCCTGGACGCCTTCGCGCTCCACCTCCACCTCAACGCATTTCGTCCCGGCTCCCGCTGGTCCGACGCCGACTCGGCGGAGGGCAAACGCCGGTTCAACGATCTGAAGGATCCGGACTACGGCTACAACCACGTGCGCGACGTGCGCATCATGGGCGAGCCGGTGCAGCCGATCTATCCCTTCGCGCCCGACAGCACGATCGTCAGGTTTCCGCTCCCTCGGCGGTTGGCGCCCGGCGAGACGATGACCGTCGAGATGGCGTGGGACGCCCGGCCGTCCACCGTCCCGCGGCGTCAGGGCCGACGGGGCCGGCGCTTCGACTTCGCCCAGTGGTATCCCAAGGTGGTGGTGTACGACCGATACGGGTGGAACGAGCGGCCCCTCTATCCGGCGGGCGAGTTCTACGGCGAGTTCGGCAGCTTCACCGTGGACCTCGACGTGCCGGACGATCAGGTGGTCGGCGCGACCGGTGTCCCGGTCTGCGGCGATCCGGGGTGGGAGCGGGCCAACCGGAATCCGTCGCGACCGGTGGAATATCTGCGCGACTACTACGGTGCTTCGGCGCCGCCGGCGGACGCATGCGACGGTGCGGCGCGCGGCCGGAAGAAGATTCGGTGGTACGCGGAGAAGGTCCATCACTTCGCCCTGTCGCTGAGCCCCGACTACCGCTACGAGGGCGGACGGTTCGAGCGTACCGCCGTGCACGTGCTCTACTCGCCCGGAGACGAACCCACCTGGGGCGGGGGAGTCGCCGTCGAGCGGACCGAGCGGGCGCTCGCGTGGCTCGATCGGCTCTTCGGGCCGTTCGGCTGGCCCCAGCTCACCAATCTGCATCGGATCGAGGGCGGCGGTACCGAGTTCCCCATGGTGATCATGGACGGGTCCGCCGACCAGGGGCTCATCGTGCACGAGGGCGGCCACAACTACGTCATGGGCCTGCTCGCGAACAACGAGTGGCGGGAGGGGTGGCTCGACGAGGGCTTCACCAGCTTCCAGACGACCTGGTTCTGGGAGGCGTCGGGACGGCCCAGCACGTATCCCGAGACCGAGGCCGAGGTGCTGCTCGCGGACCTGGACGGCCGCTCCGAGCCGCCCAGCCTCGTGGCCGAGGCGTATCGCGATTTCGACTCGTATCAGTCGGCGATCTACACCCGCGGCGAGCTCTTCTTTCATCAGCTCCGGCACCTGGTGGGGGATGCCACGATGCACCGGATCCTTCGCGCCTTCTACGACCGGTGGAAGTACCGCCACGTGGACGAGGCGGCGTTCCGCGCGGTCGCCGAGGAGGTGTCGGGCCAGGATCTCTCCACGCTCTTCGCCCAGTGGCTGCACACCACGGAGCTCTACGACTACGGTGTGGGCCGGGTGAAGCGGGAGCGGCGGGGAGACGGATGGGTCACCCGGATCGAGGTCGTGCGCCGCGCGCCGGGCCGGTATCCGGTGGACGTCGCGGTGCTGGCCGACACCGACACCGCCGTGACCCGCTCGACGGGACTGGCGGAGCGCGAGTGGGTGGAGGTGGGCACCCTGAGCGAGCCGCGGGAGATCCTGCTCGACCCGCTGGGGCGCGGCCACGACTGGAACATGCTCGACAACCGCCGCGAGCTGCGCTTTCGGCTCCGGTCACTGGTCGCGCCTTACGCCGGCTCCGAGATCTACTTTCACCCCTACTTCACCACCCGGAGCCGCCGCGACCGCATGACGGTCGGCTTGCACCCGACTCTCTGGTACAACGACGGCGGAGGGATCACCCTGGGCGTCGGGAGGCGCAGCGACTATCTCGGCCGGTACGAGCAGAACGTCGCGCTGCTTTCCGTCGGTACCGGGTGGGGAGCCGAGGACGACACACCCGACGCCGATCTCTTTCTGCGGGTCAGGAATCCCGTCTTCCTGCGCGCACCCAACACGTCGGAGACTTTCGATCTCTTCGACGTCGAGGGCCGCTTCGGCGCGACGATCGGCGTCGAGCGGCAGCGGCACGTCGGCCGCGCCGCGCTCTGGTCGCATGCCCTCACGCTCCAGTGGGTGCACCCCGACGATTTCCGCTATCTCGACCGCGGCTACTACGACCGCGCGGGGACGGTGGAGCTGCGGGCCACGAACGCGGTGAACGCCCGGCGCGGCGGCTGGGCGCTCGGCTTCGAAAGCTCGCTGGGCGGGGGACTGGCCTACGATCGAGCGGGCCTCGCGGCGAGCGGCCGGCCGGACCTGGATCAGTTCTACTTCCGCGGCACTCTCGAAGGCACGGCGCGCCGGGCGATCGCGAAGCGGCTCGATCTCGGGATGAGAGCGTTCGCCGGCGTTGCGGGGGGACGGCACGATGCGGCCAAGCAGCGCCAGATCTACTTCCAGGGCGCCGACCCGCTGGAGCAGCTGGGCAATCCCTTTCTTCGCTCGCGCGGCTCGCTGCTCCGGGGCGAGGACGTCCGCTATCAGATGCCGGGTGGCGCAGGCGTGCGCGGCGCCGATCCTCGGCTCTCGACCGGGGGCGTCGTCGCGCTCGGCCTGGAGCTGGAGCGCACCGTGCTGGCCCGCCCTCAGGCGCGGCTCTTCAGCCGGGTCGGGGTCGCGCTGTTCGGCGATCTCTCGCACGCGCTCGACGACACCGCTCTCGCGCCGCTCGCCGATCCCGTCGGATTTCTGGCCGACGCGGGCATCGGCTTCCGGGCGGATCATCGCATCGGCGACACCCGGTTCGTGACCCGGCTCGACCTGCCGCTCTGGTTCAGCAGGCCCGAAGCCGCCCACGACCGGTCGCCGGGAGACGGCGAGCTCGCGCTCCGCTGGGTTCTCGGCTTCGAGCCGGCGTTCTGATCGCGCGTCTCCCCCGCCTATATTACCGCACCCATCAGACCCGGGGGGATCGCGTGCCGGAGGTGCCGTACCGTGTGGACAAGCCCTGGGGCTACGAGCTGATCTGGGCCAGCACCGATCGCTACGTGGGCAAGATCCTCCATGTGCGCGCCGGTCACGTACTGAGCCTTCAATACCACAACCGAAAGGACGAGACGATGCACGTGCTCCGCGGCGAGCTCATCCTGCGGACCCAGCCGGGAGCCTCGCTCGAGGAGCGGCGGTTCAAGGCGGGCGAGAGCGCGCGCATCCCGCCCACGCTCATCCACCAGATCGAGGCCGTCGTGGACAGCGACGTGCTCGAGGCCTCCACGCCCGAGCTGGACGATCTGGTACGACTCCAGGACCGTTACGGCCGAGGCTGAGCCATGCAAGTGATCATTCCGCTCGCCGGCAAGGGAACCCGGCTGCGTCCTCACACCCACCTGGTCCCCAAGCCCCTCCTCAAGGTGGCCGGGCGGCCCGTGATGGACTGGGTGATGGATCGGCTGGACGGCCTCGACGTGAGCGAGCTGATCTTCGTCACCGGGCACCTCAAGGAGCAGGTGGAGTCGTACGCCCGCGCGCGCTACAAGATCCCCTCCCGCTTCATCGAGCAGAAGGTGCAGGACGGCACCGCCGGAGCGGTGAACCTGGCGCGGCCGTTCGTGCACGAGCCGGTCCTGATCGTCTTCGTGGACACCGTGTTCGAGGCCGACCTCACCCTGATCAACCGCACCGACGCCGACGGGATCATCTGGGCCAAGGAGGTCGACGACTACCAGCGCTTCGGCGTGGTCGTCACGGACAGCGACGGCTACATGACGAAGATCGTCGAGAAGCCCGACACTCCGGTCTCCAGGCTGGCCAACATCGGCCTCTACTACATCAGGGCGGTGGACAGCCTCTGGCAGGGGATCGATCACGTCCTGACCCGGCCCAAGAACAAGGGCGAATACTTCCTGACCGACGCGTTCCAGTGGATGATCGAGCACGGCAAGCGGATTCTCACCGCGGAGGTCGGCGGGTGGTACGACTGCGGAGCGCTCGGCACGCTGCTGGAGACCAACGAGGCGCTGCTCAGGAAGGGCCATGCCCGGCGGGTCGACTTCCCCGGCGTCACCATCCACGATCCGGTGTACATCGAGGATGGCGTGACCATCGAGCGCAGCGAGATCGGGCCCAACGTGTCGCTGGAGAAGGGCACCCGGGTGACGGACAGCAGGCTGCGCAATACCGTCGTGGGCCGTGACGCCGTGCTCACCCGCGCGATCCTCGACGGCGCCCTGCTGGGCAATCAGGTCGTGGTGGAGGGCTTCCACGGCGGCATGACACTGGGCGATCATTCAGAGGTGACCGCGAAGGGCTGATTCACCTCGGGACCCCTGCTCGAGGAGTCATGGCGTCGGTTGACGATCTCTGCCGGTCCTATCTGGATCTGAAGTACCACTTCGATCCCGCAGCCGCGAGCTCGGCCGGGCTGGTGTCTCACGACGCGCAGCTCGGTCGGTTCGACGCCGAGACCGTGCGCGCGCACCTCGCGGCGCTGCGCTCGGTCTCCGGCGCGATCGAGGAGCTGGAGCCCGAGGACGTGCAGTCCGAGATCGACCGCACGGCGCTGCTGGGCGAGATCCGGAACTCGATCTTCCGGTTCGAGCACGAGCGTCCTCACGTGCGCAACCCGGGCTTCTGGCTGGCGCACGTCTTTCAGGGCCTCTACGCCATGATCTCGCGGCGCAACGGGGCCGTCGGTGGCCGGGCATCCCCGGGTCTCGAGCGGCTGAAGGGCATTCCCGCGTTCCTGGAGGCCGCCCGCGTGACGCTGGACGAGCCGCCCTCGGTGTTCGTGGATACCGCGCTCGGCATGCTCGGCGGCGGCGGCGAGCTGGTGGTGCAGCTGGTCGCGGTGCTCGGAGCCGAGTCGCCCGAGCTCAGGCCGGAGCTGGAGAAGGCGGCCGGCGACGCGCTGGCGGCGCTCAAGCGGTTCGGCACGGCGCTCCGCGACGAGATCGAGCCGGCGGCCGATCCCCACGCCTTCGCCGTCGGCGAGGAGCAGTTCAGCCGCCGGCTGCATCACGAGCACGCGCTGGTCTCGGGCGCCCCCGAGCTCTGGCGTTACGGGCTCCACCTGCAGGAGGAGACCGAGGCCGCGCTCACCGAGCTGGCCAGTCGCCTGGGCGGGCGCGGCTGGCGCGAGATCGTCGAGGAGCTGCGCGGCGACACGCCGGAGCCCGAGGCGCTGCTCGCGGTGTATCGGGCCGAGCTCGACCGGGCCCATGCGTTCGTGGAGGAGCGGGATCTCGTCAGTGTCCCGCGCGAGCCGGTGGACGTCGTCCCCACACCCTCGTTCATGCTCGCGCTGGTGCCGTTCGCGGCCTACGAGCCGCCGCCGATCTTTCTGTCGCACCAGACCGGCCGCTTCTACGTGACGCCGCCGGACACCTCGCTCCCGCCGGAAGTCCTGGCACGCCAGCGGCGGGGGCACTGCCGCCACGCCATCCCGGCCATGGTGGCGCACGAGGCCTATCCGGGCCACCACCTCCAGCTCGTCACCGCGCAGGGCCTCGGCTCCGAGGTGCGCCGCCACGTCTGGACGCCGGTCATGGTGGAGGGGTGGGCGCTCTACTGCGAGCAGCTCATGGATGAGACCGGCTACTACGCGGACGACGAGGCCCGCCTCTTCCAGCTGGTGAATCTGCTGTGGCGCGCCATCCGCATCGTGCTGGACGTGGGGCTCCATACCCGTGGGATGAGCCCGGCGGAGGCGGTGGACTACATGGTCGAGCATCTGCCGATCGAGCGCGCGAGCGCCGAGGCGGAGGTCCGCCGCTATTGCGCCTGGCCCACGTACCAGCTCTGCTACGCCGTGGGCCGCCGCGAGCTGCTGCGGCTGCGGGACGCCTATCGGGAGCGGGCCGGGGCGTCGTTTCATCCCAAGCGATTCCACGACGAGCTGCTGGCGTACGGCGGCATTCCGGTGGCGCTGGCGCGCTGGGGCATGGAGCTGGAGGAGGAGTGAGCCGGCCGTCCTGAAGGGGCCCATGAAGATCACCGTCCTGACGTACCTCGACAGCGAAGACGAAAACTCCAAGGACTACGACCCGGTCGTGCCCCAGGTCGCGCGAACGCTGCGCAAGCTGGGCCACCGGGTCTCCGTGCTCGGCGTGCACGGCGACGTCAAGCGGCTGATCACCGGCCTTTCCCGCCGCAAGCCCGATCTCGTCTTCAACCTGATGGAGATGTTCGGCGACAACGTCTTCGGCGACATCCCGGTTACCGGCCTGCTGGAGCTGCTGGGCCTTCCCCACACCGGCAGCGGCCCCGGCGAGCTCTACCTCAGCCAGGACAAGGGACTCACCAAGAAGCTCCTGGCCTTCGAGGACATCCTCTATCCCCGCTTCGCGGTGTTCGCGCGCGACACCGCCTTCGAGACCGGGGGCAACCTGCGGATGCCTCTCTTCGTGAAGCCCCTCCGCTCCGACGCCTCCCTCGGCATCGGCGGGAAGTCTCTGGTGCACGACGCGGTGGCGCTGATGGAGCGGGTGAGCGCGATCCGAAAGGAGCTGGACGACGCCGCCCTGGCGGAGGAGTACATCGAGGGCCGCGAGTTCTACGTCGGCGTGATCGGCAACTCGCAGCCCAAGGCGCTCCCACCGGTGGAGATCGACTTCACCGGCTTTCCCGAGGGCGTGCCCAAGGTGATGGACAGCAAGGCCAAGTGGGACGAGCGGAGCAAGGAGTACAAGGGCACCCGCTCGGTTCTGGCGCAGCTGCCCGACGAGCTGCGTGCGCGGCTGCAGAAGGTGGCGGTGGACGCGTACCGGGCGCTCAGGGTTCGGGACTACGGCCGGGTGGATCTCCGCCTCACCGACACCGGGGACATCTACGTACTCGAGGTCAACGCGAGCTGCTATCTCGACCGGGAGAGCGAGTTCGCCATGGCCGCCGGGGCGGGAGGGCTCGACTATCCGCGGCTCATCGAGCGGATCGTGGATCTCGCTCTGGCGCGCCACAAGAAGAGGAACTGAGCGCGCCGACCGCGGACGCGCTGCTCAGGGCAGGTAGCTCCCCCGCTGCACGTGGTTCATCGCCAGGCCGGTCACCAGCGTCGTCACCGCCACGATCGCCGCCCCTTCCCGCGCCGGCGTGTATCCCTGCCGCAGATGGTCCGCGCGCTCCGCCAGATAGCGGATCAGGACGCGGGTCCGCTCGGGGAAGTGGCCGGTCCAGCGGAACACGTTGGCGAGCAGGTCGGGCTCGAGCCGCCGGATGAGCGGGCCTGCCGGAGCGAGCGGCTCCGCGGGCATCGCTTCCCCCACTCCCAGGTCCTCGAAGATGGCCCGGATCGCGCCGTCCAGGCCCGGCGGGACCTCGCCCAGGCCGAGGGGATTGTCACGGTAGTAGTGGCCGAGTGAGTACTCGATCTCGGCGACATCCTCGTCGAGATCCACGTGGGTCACCACCGGGTCGCGCTCCCGGAGCGCCGCGAGGACGCGGTCGCAATAGGCCAGCTTCGCCGCCGCCACCGGCCATCCGCTGTACTCCTTCCGCCAGTCGAGCTCCGGGGTCATCCAGACCGCGAACGTCTCCGACCAGTCCTCGTCCGGATGCTTCTGGGCGTACCAGCCGGGGAGATGGCGCACGTAGCGCCGGCTGAACGGCTCCGGCCGGTACTCCTCGGAGTAGGGCTGGGTGATCGAGCCGAACTGCTTGACCCACTCCTCATCGTCGTAGAGGCGGTAGGCGTAATTCACCACGTGTCCCATCTCGTGGCGAAGGTATCGGAGGATGTCGGCCCGGTCGAACCCCTCCACGAGGCCGGTCCGCTCCACGTGGAGCGCCCTGAGGTCCGGACGGGCCAGGTAGAAGGGGATGGCGATGGCGACCGAGTCGAAGGCCACTCCCCACTCGGTCGAGAGGTAGAAGCGCGGCTGGACCCGGGTGAGCCCCACCCGGCGGAGCTCCCCCTGGAACTCCTCGACGATCGGCTGGAGGGGGGTGCCTTCGATGGTGAGCCCGAAGTCCCGGATCGGCGTGGCCCAGAGATTGGATTCCTGGAAGCGGGCGGGCTCGGCGGGCATGGCGACAAACATACACTAGCTTTGGCGAGTGCCATCCACCGCCGTCCCCCGGACCGTCAAGGGGCTCTCGCTCGTCTCCCTGTTCAACGATTTCGCCAGCGAGATGGTATACCCCATCCTGCCGGCGTTCGTCACGGGGCCGCTCGGCGCCGGAGCGCTCGCCCTCGGCGTGCTGGATGGCGCGGCGGAGCTGACCTCGGCCGTGCTCAAGGTGGTGAGCGGCCGGTTGGCGGACCGCCCCCGGTGGCGCGCCCCGCTGATTCTGGGAGGGTACGCGACGGCCGTGCTGGTCCGGCCGCTGATCTCAGTCGCCGCGGCGGCCTGGCAGGTGATCGGGTTCCGGATCATAGACCGGGTCGGAAAGGGCCTCCGGACCCCGGCCCGCGACGCGCTCATCGCGGCGGTCACGCCTGCCGAGCTGCGCGGCCGGGCGTTCGGGTTCCATCGCGCCGCCGACCACCTGGGCGCGGTGCTCGGCTCGATCGCCGCGGGGTATCTGCTCGCGCTGGGACTCGGCGTTCGAGAGGTCATCGGCTGGAGCGCGCTCCCCGGGATGGTCGCGTTCCTGCTTCTGGCCCTGCTGCTCCGGGGGACGCGAGCGGCGGCGGCGCCGACCCGTGGACCGGAGCGCGGGGGGAACCTCACCGATGCCGGCGGGCGGGTCTTCTGGGGGCCGGTGCTGGTGCTGGCGGCGCTCACCTTCTTCCGGCTGCCGGAGGCGCTGCTGCTGCTCAGACTCCAGGAGCTCGGGGTGCCGGTCGCGTCGATCCCGCTGGTGTGGGCCGGCCTTCACGTGGTGCGAAGCGCGTCCTCCTATCCCGGCGGGTGGATTTCCGACCGGCTCGGGCCGCGGGCGACCGTCGCGGCGGGAGGTCTGCTCTTCGCCGCCGTCGCGGCCGGGTTCGGTGGCCGGCTCGCTTCAGGATGGGCCATAGCCGTATTTCTTCTGCTCGGGCCGGTGGCCGGGTTGACCGAATCTCCGGAGCGGGCGCTGGTGGCGCGCCTCGCGCCGGTCCGGACCGGCAGGGGTTTCGGCATCTACCACGCGCTGACCGGAGTCGCCGCGTTGCCGGCCGGGCTCGTCTTCGGCGGCGTGTATCAACGGTTCGGCGGACCGGTCGCGCTGTGGGGGTCGGCCGCGGGAATGGTCGCCGGGGTCGCCGCCTGGCTCGCCGTCACGCGCGGGCGCGCCTACACTTCCCCATGACGGGGACGGAGGGACCGAGATGGTGAGCAGGAGACTGCTGGTCGCGGGACTTCTGGCGCTGACGGCCGGACCCGGCGAGGCACAGGTGCTGATGCGGATAGGCGAGCCGGGTCGGGCGACCTACTCCGAGCTGCACGAGGCGCTCCGGGCCGGCACGCCTGCGGCCGATTCGGCGTGCGCCGTACTGGGGGAGAAGCGTCCGAAGGTGCTCTGGGGCCGGATGCGCGCCGCCGTCGCGGGCGAGGCCGAGTGGAACGACGCGCCGCTCGCCCTGACCCGCCTCGCCGAGCTGCGCGACCCGGCCTACGCCGACAGCGCGGCGCGGCTGAGCCGGGAGATCGCCGCCGGCGAGGTGAAAGGCCCGCCGGGGCAGGATCCGGCGGATCTGCTGGCCCCGCTCCGCGCCATCGAGCTCGAGCGCGCGAGGCGGACCCGGGGAGATCCTGCGGTATTGAAGGAGATCCTCGCCCAGATCCCCACTCGCAACTACGGATTGGGAGAGGCGTGGGTGCTGGGCCGGCTCGGACCGGCGGCTTCGGACTCGGTGCGGGCCCGCTTCCTGGCAGCCGCGGACCCGGAGCTCAAGGTGCGATACCTGACGCTGCTGTCCTTCTCGGCGGATACTTCATCGATCCCGCTGTTGAAGCGGGTGTACGCCGCGCCGGACAGCTTCGGCGTGCCGCCGCGCTACGCGTCCCGCGCCTCCGACGCGCTGCTCTGGATCGGCACCCGCTCCAGCCTGGCCGCCCTGCTGGAGGCCCGCGAGCAGGCCCGCGCCCGCGGCGTCTACAGCGCTCCGGAGCTCGCCCGGGGCGGCTACGACTTCCTGGCGAACGACAGCTCGGCCGTGATCTCGCGGACGGGGAAGTGGCTGACGCAGTGGATCGAAGAGCTGGGTCAGCAGCAGCGGGTCGGCCCGTCGGCGTATCGGGCCCGCACGAACTCCTCGTAGAACTCGCGCTCGCCGGGCACCGGGCGCTCCGGATGACACCGGCGCAGATGCTCCACGTACGCCCCGTAGTCCGGCATCCCCGCGACCCGCCTGAGCGCGGTCAGCATCGCGGAGAGCCATGAGCGAGGGTCCGCCCCACCCCGGCCGGCCGCACTAGCCCGCATACGCCGTCTCCACGAACGGGCTCTCCTGAACGCTCGCGGGCTTGCGCCGCGTCAGCACCAGCACCCACTCCCGCGCCGACGCCAGCACCACCAGCAGTGTCACCAGCATGAAGGCGATTGCGACCACGGCGTCGAGCCGGTCGTTGAAGACCAGCCGCGCGCCGCGCGCCGGGTCGAGCGTGCCATCGGCGATCTGCTGCAAGGTCAGCGCGGCGTGGGACAGAAATCCGAGCCGGGGATCGGCCGCGAACACCTTCTGCCACCCGGCCGTGAGCGTCACGACCAGCACCCAGGCGAGGGGCAGGAGCGTGACCCAGGCGTAGCGCGCCTTGCCGCTCTTGATGAGGATCGTCGTGCCCACGCACAGCGCGACCGCCGCGAGCAGCTGGTTGCTGATCCCGAAGAGCGGCCAGAGCGAGTTGATCCCGCCGAGCGGGTCCACCACGCCCTGGATCAGGAAGTATCCCCATCCCGCCACCACCAGGGCCGAGGCCGCGATGATGCTGGGGTACCAGGAGGTGCGGCCCAGGGGCTTCCAGAGATGTCCGGCGAGCTCCTGGAGCATGAAGCGGCCGACCCTGGTGCCGGTGTCCACCGTGGTCAGAATGAAAAGCGCCTCGAACATGATGGCGAAGTGGTACCAGAGCGCCATCAGTCCCTGCCCGAACGCGCCGGAGAAGATCTGCGCCATCCCCACCGCGAGGGAGGGCGCACCGCCGGTTCGCGAGAGCAGGGTCTGCTCGCCCACCGCCGCCGCGAGGCCGTTCATCTGCTCCGGCGTGACCAGGAAGCCCCAGCCCCGGATCGTCTCCGCCGCGGCCTCGACGCTGCCGCCGAGGGTGGCGATCGGGGCGTTGATCGCGAAGTAGACTCCGGGATCGAGCACCGCGGCGGCGCACATC
>CAMPKP010000032.1 GCA_946887295.1 uncultured Gemmatimonadota bacterium
AGTCGAGCGCGTCATCCGGATGGTTGCGAGTCATCTCGCGGAGCGCGCGCTGGCGGGTCCGCAGAGGCGCGGTGTCGGCGATCGAGGTGAGTGAGTCGGAGAGCGAGGACAGGACCATCCGTTCGGCCGGCGCCTGGCCCACGAGGGCGGCGGACCGAAGCGTGAGATGGAGGGCCGCAAGGACGAGGGGCAGCCGCCTCGGCGGGTGGTGCTTCACGCGGCTAGGCCCCCTTCTCCTCCAGCAGCCGGAGGAAGTCGTCGGTCCGGTCGAGCGCGGCGAGGCGCTCGGGCACATCCGGCTCCTTGGCGAACTGGGCGATGCGGCCAAGCACGGGCAGATACTGATTGGAGATCTCGAGCGGCGGCGCGACGATGAGAAAGAAATGGTGCACCGGCCTGCCGTCGATGGACTGGAAGTCCAGCCCCTGGCGGGAACGGCCGTAGGCCAGGCGCAGCCGGTTCGCGACGAGCGAGCGGCAATGGGGAATCGCGATCCCTCGTCCCATGCCGGTGGACCCCAGGCTCTCGCGCCGCCGCAGCACGCGCGCCAGGGTCTCGCCCGCGCGGGGCTCGACGCCGAGCAGCCGGACCAGCTCGTCGAGAACCGAGTCCTTGTCCGCTGCCTGAAGGTCGAGGTCGATCGCACCGGGAGCGAAGAAATCCCTGAGACGCATGGGCGCGGGGGCGGAGGTCGTCGCGAACGGGGGGAGTCGCGGCAACCTAATTCCGCTCCGGAGGGGTGTCAAAGCCGCAGTCGCAGCACCGTCGGTCGCCGAAGGGAATCGGGGCCGGTGATACGGCCGTCGGCAGCGAACCGCTCCCATTGCGCGTTGGCGACGTAGTAAAGCTCGCGTCCGACCAGAACCCCGAGGGTCGGCTCGTCGTAGCGGGGATGCGCCCGCTCCAGGACTTCGACGCGGATCAGCCGGTCGCCCGCCGGGCTCAGGGTGAAGCGCGCCACCCGGTGCGGGGTGACCCCGTTCTGGATCCCGACCAACCGGCCCTCATGGAGGTACAGGCCGTCGATGCCGAGCGCCAGCACGCCGTCCGCCGCCTCGACCGGCGCGACGCTCCTGGTGCGGAGATCCACGCGGAGAATTCCCCTCGCGTAGTCGGCCACGTAGAGCGAGCGCTCGTCCGGCGTCAGCGCCAGTCCCTGGGCCGAAAGAAACAGGGGCGACTCCACGAAGCGCTCCAGGGAATCGCCGCCGGCGGGCAGACGGTACAGCACGGGTGCCCTGCTGTCGCTGGCGTACACGTCACCGCCGGAACTGACCAGGAGATCGCCGATCAGGCGTGGCGTCCCGTCCCTGGGGGCATCGTGACGCGCGGTCAGGCGGCCGGACCGGAGATCGTAGCGGAGGATCGCGCTGCGGCCGCTGTCGGCGGGCGCGTACCCGGCAGTCTGAGGCAGCGCGGCGGAGGCCACCCACAGCGCGCCGCGTTTTCGATCGACCCGGAGTCCCAGCGGTGCCCACCCGCCGGCGACGCTGGAGACGAACTCGGACACCACCCCCGCGCTGGTCACCCGGAAGATCTTCGCCTGGTGGACGCTTCCCACGTAGAACGCGTCCTCTCTCGCGTCGTGCGCGATGCCCTCGGTGAGCAGCTCCCGCTCGGGCAGCTCGAAAGCCACCTGGCTCGCGACGACCGGGTCGGCATTGCGCTCGAGCCGCCGGCTCAGCTCGTCGTAGGCCTCGCTGCCGTGGAGGCGGACGAAGTCGGAGTCCGCCGCGAGATCGGCCGTGTAGCCCAGGATCGCGAAGTGGCGCAGCGCCGCGAGCGCCCCCGCGGTGTCTCCGGTCAGGGCGAGGGCGGACGCCAGAGTGTAGGTGACGCCGCCGTGGGCGGGCCGGAGCGCCTGCGCTTCCCGGGCATGCTCCAGGAACCGGGGCAGGTCCCGGGCCTGGTACGCCTCGACAGCGGCGCGGAAATGAATCCTGGACTCGACCACAGGGTCGGACTGGGCGCGCCCCGCGGCGACCGGCGCGAGCAGGGCCAACAGGAGGAAGCGCTTGGTGATCATGGACCTGGGCGTGAGAGTGAGAGGGAGAGTCAGAGTGGCCTCTCCAGGGGATACGGGCGCCGCGCCCGGTATGTTCCACCCCGCCCGGGGGCCTCATTGCCGAGGCTCCGAGCGCCAAGTATTTTCCAGCCATGCAGTTGCCCTTCCCGAGCGAGCACAGGTTTCCCCTCATCCTCGCACCCATGGCCGGCGTCTCGGAGGCGCCGTACCGCCAGGTGTGCCGGCGGATGGGGGCGGACGTCGTGCTGTCCGAGTTCCTCTCCTCGGAGGCCATCCGGCGGCGGATCCGCAATACGCTGGAGGGCGCCGAATTCGAGGAGGTGGAGCGCCCGATCGGCATCCAGATCTATGGCGCCAATCCGGACGCGATGGCGGACGCGGCGCGCCTGATCACCGAGCATTACCGGCCCGAGTTCATCGACATCAACTTCGGCTGCCCGGTCAAGAAGGTGGTCCAGCGGAACGGCGGCTCGGGCTGTCTCAGGGACCTGGACCTGGTGGACCGGATCATTCGCGCCGTCATCGGGGCGACGCATCTGCCGGTCACCGCCAAGACCCGGAGCGGGTGGAGCGACCAGGAGCGCGACCCGGTGGGGATCGCGCTCCGGATGCAGGACGCGGGCGTCAAGGCGTTCACCCTGCACGCGCGCACCCGGACCCAGATGTTCTCCGGCAGGGCCGACTGGGACGAGATCGCCCGTGTCGTCGAGGCGCTCGACATTCCGGTGTTCGGCAACGGCGACATCGTGTCGGCGGCGGACATCGTGCGCATGCGCGATCATACCCGCTGCGCCGGCATCATGATCGGCCGCGGCGCGTTCGGGAATCCCTGGCTGTTTCGCGACGGGCGCGCCCTCCTTGCGGGCCTGCCGCAGCCGCCGGCGCCCGAGGCGCGCGAGCGGTTCCAGGTCGCGCTCGATCACGCCCGGCTGGCCCTCCGGCTGCAGGGCGACACCCGCAAGACGGTGATCGAGTTCCGCAAGCACCTCGGCTGGTACACCAGGGGCCTGCGCGGCGCCGGCGAGCTGCGCCAGCGGCTCTTCCAGATCGAATCGGTGGCCGAGGCGGAGGCGATCTTCCTGGAATACCTCGAGCCCGTCGCCCACGTGGCGTGAGAGCCGAGCAGCTCGAGACGCTGCTTGCCGAGGTTGCGGCGGGCCGCCTGGCTCCAGGTGCGGCGCTCGAGCGGCTGCGCCATCTACCCTTCGAAGATCTCGCGTTCGCGCGGATCGACCATCACCGCTCCCTCCGGCAGGGGCAGCCGGAGGTAGTCTTCTGCGAGGGCAAGACGCCCGAGCAGGTGGTGTCCATCTGCGAGCGGCTGGCCGCGATGACCGGCTCCTTCCTCGGCACCCGGTGCTCCGAGCACCATGCGGCGGCACTCAGGGCGGCCTTCACGAGGGCGGTATGGACGCCGCTGGCACGTACCGTTCACCTGCTCCCCGAAGGCGCTGCCGCGGCGCCGCGCACCGCCGGGACCATCCTGGTGGTGTCGGCAGGCACGAGCGATCTGCCGGTGGCCGAGGAGGCCGCGGTGGTCGCCGAGGTGTTCGGCCACCGAGTCGAGCGGCTGGTGGACGTCGGCGTCGCGGGGATTCACCGCCTCTTCGCCTCGGGCGACCAGCTCCGGGGCGCCGACGTGATCATCGTGGTGGCCGGCATGGAGGGCGCGCTGCCGAGCGTGGTGGGCGGTCTGGTGGCGGCACCGGTGATCGCCGTGCCGACCAGCGTCGGCTACGGCGCATCGTTCGGCGGCCTCGCCGCACTGTTGGGTATGCTGAATTCCTGTGCCGCCGGCGTGACCGTGGTGAACATCGACAACGGGTTCGGCGCCGCCGCGGCCGCCAGCCGGATCTGCCGCAGGTGACGATCCACACCGTGGTCGAGAAGTCGGAGCCGCGGTTCGTGTGGCTCGACCTGGTGGACCCCGCGGCCGACGAGCTGGCGGAGCTGGTGAAGGACTACGGCCTCCATCCGCTCTCGGTGAAAGACTGCCTCGATCCCGAGCACCTCCCCAAGTACGAGGCCTTCGAGAGCCACACCTTCGTCATTCTGCGGGGGGTGGACGAGACTGCGGCCCGCACGGCCGACACGATCCAGGCGCTCACCCGCAAGATCGCCGTGTTCTACGGGCCAGCGTTCCTGATCACGATCCATCGCAAGGACCAGGCGTGGCTCACGGCTCTGCAGCAGCGTTGTCTGGTGGGCCTCCCGGGCAAGCTCGCCGGCAGGAGCGAGGGCGTTCAGGCACACCTGCTGGCCCAGCTCCTGAACGCCGCGCTGGACACGTACCAGCCGCCGCTGGAGGCGATCGAGGCCCGGCTGGACCAGTTCGACACCAAGGTGTTCGAGGGCGAGGACCAGCCGGGACCCGGCTTCCGGGCCGACCTGCGTGAGGTCCACCTCCTGAAGCGCCAGGTCACCCTCTGCAAGCGGCTGCTCCTGCGGACGGCGGATGTGACCCAGCGGATGGTGCCGGCCGCGGGGCGCGCCGGGGCGCTCTTCCGCGACGTGCAGGAGAACGCAGAGGGCTTCCACTTCTATGCCGACGAGCTGCTGGACGACGTGAACACCCTGCTGAGCGTGCAGCTCGCGCTCGCCTCGCACCGAACCAGCGAGGTGATGCGGGTGCTGACGGTGTTCTCGGTGTTCTTCCTGCCGCTCACCTTCATCGTCGGCGTTTACGGAATGAACTTCGCGTTCATGCCGGAGTTGCGGCATCGCCTGGGGTACCCGGGCGTGCTCGCGTTCATGGCTCTGGTGACCCTCCTCATCTACCGCTGGTTCCGGGGGAGGGGCTGGCTCAGGCGATGAGTCTGTGGACCCTCGTGCTCGGAATCCTCCTCGGCGCGGCGGCCACGTGGGCGCTGGCCCGGCGGGGCCGCGCGCCCGGCGTGGCGCCCGGCGTCTCGCCCCATCTGCTGCCGGACCCGGCCCTCGAATGGCTGCGGCGGGCCCACGGAGCATCGGGTGTGTGGGTGGCGGAGGTGGACTCGCGCGACGGTGAGCCCCACGCCGAGCGGGTGGTGGACGCCGAGCGGCTCTCCGTCACCCAGATCGTGGCGGTGGACCGGCGGCTCGAGCGGGCCCGGGACCAGGAGCAGAGCGGCGCGGAGCGCATGGAAGGCGGGACGCTCGTCTTCCACGCCGCTGCGGGGATCGCCGTGGGACTGCTCCTCCCGGGCGGCGCCGACGCCGCCAGGCTGGAGGCCGCCGAGCGCGATCTCCGGCGGCTCGCCGACGGCGTGCGGCGGCGGCCCCAGATCGTCCAGCTGGCGCAGGCGAACACCCAGGAGGCCTCGCTCGAGTCGGTGGGCAGCGTGGGCCTGCGGCTGGCGTATCAGCTCGAGCGGATGCTCGACGCCCAGGTCGTGGTCGCCGCCTTCGACAGCGGACTCGATGTTCCGGGCGAGGACCAGGCGACCGAGGGAACCGTTCGGGTCATCGGGGTCTCGGGGCGGGGCGACCGCCGGCTGCTGGACTCGATGCTGCCGGCCGACAGCGACCTCGCGCGAGTCGCACGGGGGGAGATCGATTCCATCTTCTCCGAGGCGGACCCGCTCGGCGGTGTGGTGCCCGACCGCCGGCACCGGCCGGGAGCGGTGCTGGTGCTGCCCCTGCGGGCCGGCGAGCGCTGGGTCGGGGGCGTGGCGATCTGGCCGCCGGGTGGGCGCGAGCCCAGCGGAGGGGTGCGGGCCGAAATCCTGGCGGCGCTGGCCAACGCGGGCCCGAGAGTGGTCACCGCCCTGGAGGCCGACAGGCTCAAGGAGAAGACCCGACTCGACCCGCTCACCGGGCTGGCCAACCGGCGGGGACTCGACGCAGTCCTCAACCGGGTGGACGTGGGCGACGGCGCCATCATCTACGCCGATCTGGACCGGTTCAAGGACCTGAACGACCGGCTGGGACATCCCGCCGGCGACGCGGCGCTGATGCACTTCGCCAGGATCATTCGGGAGCAGGTTCGCAACGGCGATGTCGGCGCCAGAATCGGCGGGGAGGAATTCGCCATCTGGCTGCCGGGCGCCCGCCTCGACGTGGGCTACCGGATCGCGGAGCGCGTTCGGATCAAGCTCAGCACGACCCCGTGGGACTGGCGCGGCAGGGCCTGGCCCCTCAGCGCCTCCTTCGGGGTGGCCGCCTGCCCGGAAACCAGCCGGGAGATCGGCGACCTTATCCCCCAGGCCGACGCGGCCTTGTACGTGGCCAAGAACAGCGGCCGGAACCGGGTGGAGCGGGCGGGGGGCAGGTAGACCGGTTCCAAACCGCCCTTAAGCCGACTATATTCTGGTCACCCGGGGGCGACTGGCTTCGACGGGTATGAAGAAGAAATGGCAGCGTGCCCAGGTCCAGAGTCCTGGTAAAACCATCTGGAACGTTTCAACTGCCAACACTGAACTGGCACTGGCCGCGTAAGCTGAGCTAAGCTCGCTTGATGCGCCTTCGGCAGACGAAGCCCGCCCGGGGCGTCGTAGGTCGAATCGAAAATCCGGGCTGGCCAAGCGCGTCGCTCCGGCGTGCAAGGTGAGACTTCAGGAGCTTGGCCGAGGGGAGGTCGGTTCGGCACCGACCCGAGGCGACGGCAAGAAGACGAGCCTACGCACGTAGACGCGGTTTCGGAAGCTTACTCGGACCAGGGTTCGATTCCCTGCGCCTCCATCAACGAACGGCGGGCGAGACCACTGTGGTCTCGCCCGCCGTTTTTTTGCCCCTGTCTCTCCTGCGGCTCAGCCCTTGGGCCGATTGGCGCAGAAGTGCCCTCCCGACTGGTCCGTGCCCACGCCGCTCTGCCAGGTACCCGCGAAGCCCTGATCGGTGACGCGCCGCACGTGGAGGACGGTGTAGGCGCCGTCGAAGCGTCGCATGCCACGGCGATTCGCCTCGGAGCCCACCCGCAGCAGGACGCGGCCGGGGCTCTCGATCACCAGCACACCGGGGCTTCCGGGGTCGTCCGACTCCGGATCTCCCGGCACTACCGCTCCCACCGCGGCGAAATCGACGGCGGCCGTGCCGTAGAGCGGGAGGGTGAACCCGGGGCTGCCGGATCCACCCGGCTGTTCCAGGCCGCGGTACGCGCTGTCCTGAGGCATAAGCCGGAGACGTCCCTCCGTGGTCTCGCCCCGCTTGGCGCCCGAGCTCGCGACCAGCCGTACCATGAACTCACCATCCAGCTTGCTGGCATCCACCTCGGTGGAATCCTCGGTGACGGCCACCGGGGCGCAGGCCTGGGGATCCGATTGCCCCGCGTTGGCCCCGCCGCAGCCCGCGAGCAGGATGACCGCTCCGGTTCTCCACGTCGCGCTCATCGCCGCACCTCGCCGACCACCCGGCCGTTGGTGTCGACCAGTCGGATGGGATCCTTGATGATGTCGTCGCCCAGGGGCCGCCCTCTGCGCTCCCCCGCAACGCGGAGCGCCGGAGTCAGGCTGAACGGATCGGCGCCGGCGACGCTCACGGCGTATCCCAGGTCCTGCATGGAGCGCACCGTGACCGCGCTGAGCGGGTTGAACCCCTCGTTGAGGAAGCCGGTCATCAGCTCGGGGTCGAACACCTCGTCCCGCCAGTGGCTGTTGATCGTCCCCGCGCCGCCCACGTTCATCACCGGTACCTTGGCGCCGGTATAGCTCGCGCCGCCGGCGGCGTCGAAGGCGATCAGTGCCTGTGGCCCCGTGAAGTGGGTATCCTTGGCGCCGGGATCGTTGACGTCGGTGGGGTCGGCCAGCAGTCCCGCCGGGGTCCACAGCGTCCCGAATCCGAGCACGTGGCCCATCTCGTGGAGGATGACGGCCTGCAGCGCTCCGTCGGATTCGAGAAGGTCCATGTCGTCCACGTCGAACTGCATGCGGCCGATCACGGTCAGGTTGCCCGGCACCCGCACGAAGCAGGGCCCCGCCTGGCCGAGCGTCCCGAAGGGTCCGTCGATCGGCTCGATGGTGACGAAGATCGTGAGGTCGTCGAACGGTCCGTTGGTCGCGGGGTTGTCGCCGCATTCGCCGGCGGCAAGGTTCTGATTCACGTCGGGAAGGTCGTCGGTGATGATGCTCTCCCAGCGCACTTCCGCCTCGGCGAACGCGAGCAACTGGGCGCTGGTGTAGTTCCCGAGGTAGCGGACGGTGATGTTGTACCCCGATGCGTCCACCGTGGTCGCCAGGAACTGCACCGGCTCTCCCGCCAGCTCCGCCCCCTCGACACTCGCGGTGAGGGTGTTGACGCCGGCCGCTCCCAGCCGCCACGATCCTACCCTGGCGATCCCGTCGGCGCCGGTGGTCTGGGTCTCGCCGGTCACACTGCCGCTCGCGCCGACGACCTGGAAGCGGACCAGCACGCCGGCAACGGGATTGTCCGACGCGTCGCTGACCCGGACCGCGGGCGGCGTCGGCACCGCGACGCCGCCCGCCGCGGTCTGGCCGTTCCCCTCCACTGCCTCGAGCGTGGCGATCGACTCCACGATCACCGCCGCACTGGCGGTGAGGTCACCCGCGGTGGCGGTCACCTCGGCGGTACCGGGTCCCTGCGCGAGGAGGAGGCCGGTCCCGCTCACCGTGACGATGTCGGCGTCGTCCGACGCCCACGCGACTGGCGCCTTGGGGATCGGATCGCCATTCTCATCGAGCACCGTCGCGGTGAGCTGCACGTTCTGCCCCACGGCGTCCATCGTGACGTCGGTGGAGCTGAGGGTGATCTCGGCGGGAACGGCGGGCTCCGAGCTCCCGCCGCACGCGGCCGCCCAGGCGAGCAGAGCCAACGTCCCGCATTCGAGAGATCGCCGGCGCCATCGCGAAAGTGACATGGGACCTCGGGTGGAGTGGAAGGGGCGTATCGCGGGCAGAGCAAAACCTAAGGAGGGGAGCCACGCACTCGCCAGTGATAGTGAGTGCACCGCAGCAGTCCCAGGCGCTGTGCGCTGTTGTGATATCACTTGAGCATGCTGCGATAACATTTTGTCGTATAATGACATACGGTGTCATGCATCATCTGATGTATGATCTCGAATTCACCGATGACGAGGCGCCATGAACTCCTCTCTCGCAACTCCGCCGCACGCGCGGATCGCTTCCACCGACGAGATCCGGTCGCAGTTTCCCGCGCTCGATCGCCTCCATCACGAGCGTCCCGTCGCATACTTCGACGGGCCGGGAGGAACCCAGGTGCCGCGTGCCGTGGTGGACTCCATGACCGATTACCTGCTGCATCACAACGCGAACACGCACTGGCGCTACCCGACCAGCCGGGAGACCGACGCGATGATCGATGGAGCGCGCCGGGCCATGGCCGATTTCCTCGGCGCCGATCCCTCCGAGGTGGCCTTCGGAGCGAACATGACCACACTGACGTTTCACCTGGCCCGAGGCCTCGGTCGTGGGTGGGGAGCCGGTGACGAGGTGGTCGTGACCGAGCTCGACCACCATGCGAACGTGGCGCCCTGGCGCGCGCTCGAGCGGGACCGCGGCGTGAGCGTGCGGATGGTGCCGATGCTTCCCGAGACGGGACAGCTCGACTGGAGCGCGCTGGAGCAGGCCCTGGCCCGGAAGCCCCGGCTCCTCGCGATCGGCGCGGCGTCCAACGCGCTGGGCACCGTCACGGACGTCGCGCGCGCCGCGGCGATGGCGCGCGATGCCGGCACGCTCAGCTTCGTGGACGCGGTGCACTACGCCCCCCACCGGCTGGTGGACGTGCGCTCGATCGGGTGCGACTTCCTCGCGTGCTCCGCCTACAAGTTCTACGGGCCACATGTCGGAGTGCTCTATGGACGCTCGGAGCGGCTCGCCGTGGTGGACGTGCCCAAGCTGGAGCCGGCACCGGAGACCGCGCCCGAGCGGCTCGAGACCGGGACGCTGAATCACGAGGGCATCGCCGGCGCCGCCGCGGCCGTGGAGTTCCTCGCCTCCCTCTCGGCCGGCGGCAGCCGCCGGGAGAGGCTCCGCTCCGCCCTCGGCGAGCTGCACCGGCGGGGGCAAGCGCTGCTGGAGCGGCTGGTCCACGGGCTGGGCACGATCGAGGGTGTCCGGGTCTATGGCCCGCCGGCATCGGCGCCCCGCACGCCGACGGTCGCTTTCACCGTGGGCGAGCGGCCGGCCGACAGCGTGGCGGACGCCCTGTCGGACGAGGGAGTGTTCGTCTCGACCGGCGACTTCTACGCGGCGGGAGTGGTGAAGCGGTACGGAGTGGGAGCGAGGGGCGGCCTCGTCCGCGCGGGGTGCGCGGCGTACACCACGGCGGACGAGGTCGGGCGGCTGCTGGAAGGCGTCGCGCGGCTGGCCGCGCGCCGGGCGAGCTAGCTCAGCTCGCCGCCCTCACCGGGATGCCGACCCGGGTCTTCTCCCAGGTGAGCACCAGCCGCTGGGTCTCCCCGGTCGCCGGCTCCGGAGTGATGGTGAAGGTCTCGACCGGCGCCGCCAGTTTTTCGGCGGGCACCTTGCCGCGTCCCACCTCCTGCGCTTCGACCTCCGGCGTGTACGTGCTCTCGTGCCCCCATTGGGAGGTCGAGCGGTTCACGATGATCTCCCACTCCTTTTCCCCGGGCACGCTGTAGATCGAGTACTTGCCCGCAGGCACCTTGATGCCGGCGATCTCGAGCGCGACCGGCGTGAAGATGACGGTGGGCTCGTTGGCACCGGTGCGCCAGAGCTTTCCGTAGGGAATGCCCGGTCCGCCGATCATGGTCCGTCCCCGGGAGCTGGGTCGGCCGTAGCAGAGCTTGACCTTCTGTCCGGCGGCGGTGAAGGTCAGCGAATCGAGAGGACTCTTGCGCCCCTCCACGGGAACGTCCTTTGGCAGGAGCACGGGACAGGCGCTGTCCGCGGCCACGGGCGCCGGGCCGGCGCTTGCCGCGAGACTCAGGATGGCGAGGCTGGCGTAGAGCGACATGCGAGACTACTCCGCGTGAGTGGGTGAGCCGACCAGGGCGTCCCTGGTCTCGAGGGCGAGAGCGAGCGCCTGGTCGGGATCGTCGGCCAGGCAGTTGAGGTGACCCATCTTCCGTCCCGGCCGGGGCTCGGCCTTGCCGTAGAGATGGAGGCGCACGCCGGGGCGGCGGAACACTTCGGCCCACCGCGGCGGTCCGGCGGACCAGAGATCGCCCAGCAGGTTCACCATCGCTACCGGGCTGAGCAGCTTCGGCGCGGCGAGCGGCAGCCCGCAGAGGGCGCGGAGCTGCTGCTCGAACTGGTCGGCGCTGCAGGCATCCATGGTGTAGTGGCCGCTGTTGTGCGGCCGGGGCGCGATCTCGTTGACGTAGATCCGGCCGCCGCCGGCCACGAACATCTCGACGCCGAGCACGCCCACGTACTCGAGCGCCTCGGCCACCCGCGCGGCCGTGCCGCGCGCCTCCTCCGCGATCTGCCGGGCGACCCTGGCCGGTACGACGGTGGTCTCGAGGATGCCGTCGCGGTGGCGGTTCTCGCCCACCGGAAAGGTGGCGATCGCGCCGTCGTCGCCCCTGGCGAGCACTACGGACAATTCGGCTTCCAGTGCCAGCCGCTCCTCCAGCACGCAGGCCACTCCCCCGAATGCGGCGAACGCCGAGAGGGCGTCCTCGGGCCGCTCGACCGGCGCCTGACCCTTGCCGTCGTATCCCAGCCTGCTGGTCTTGAGGAGGGCGGGGAGCCCGACCTCGCGGAGCGCGGCATGCAGCTCTTCCTCGCTTCGTACCGGCCGAAAGGGCGCCGTGGAGAAGCCGGCGCCCTCGAGGAAGCTCTTCTCGGCGATTCGATCCTGGGCCACCGCCACGGCCTCGACCGGCGGCCGTACCCGGCAGGAGCGCGCCAGGCGCTCGAGTGCCTCCGCGGGGACGTTCTCGAACTCCGTGGTCACGGCGGCGCAGTCGGCCGCGAGCCGCTCGAGCGCGCGGGCGTCGGAGTAGGCGGCTCGGAGATGCCCATCGGCCACCTGGCCGGCGGGGCTGCCGGGATCGGGATCGAGCACCACGACCCGGTAGCCCATCGTGCGCGCCTGCAGCACGAACATCCTCCCCAGCTGCCCGCCTCCCAGCACGCCCAGCGTGGCGCCGGGCAGGATCATGCGCGCTCTCCCGGCAGCTGCAGGTCGAGCACCCGGCGGGTCTGCTCCCGCCGGAGCTTGTCCAACCGCTGGGCGAGCTCCGGATCGCCCAGCGCGAGCACCGCCGCTGCGAAGAGCGCGGCGTTCTGCGCGCCTGCCGCGCCGATGGCGAAGGTCGCCACCGGGACCCCCGCCGGCATCTGCACGATCGAGAGCAGCGAGTCGAGACCCTGCAGATGGCGGGAAGGGACCGGCACGCCGAGGATCGGGAGCCGGGTCTTCGCGGCCAGCATCCCGGGAAGGTGCGCCGAGCCGCCCGCGCCGGCGATGAGGCAGCGGAGCCCGCGTCCCGCGGCCTCCTCGGCATAGCGGAACAGCAGGTCCGGCGTGCGGTGCGCCGAGACGACCCGGGTCTCGTACGGCACGCCGAGCTCGTCGAGGCGGCGGGCGGCGTGCTGCATGGTCTCCCAATCGGAGTCGCTTCCCATCACCACACCCACGACTGGCTCGGCCATGATCTCCTCGGGTGACTGGTCGGTCGCTCGCCGCGAGGAAAGAAGGCTTCGGGCGCGAGTGGAGGCAAGCGGGCCAACGCTGGCGCGGCGGGTTAGGTTCCTGAAGGCACACACGCAGGGAGGACACCGTGCCGGAACCACGCAGGACTCCGCTGCCCGCCCGCACGCCGCAGGAGATGGCGAACGGCGAGCGCCTGGTGCGCGCGATCCTGGATCGCCGGGTCGTGCGCCTCATCTATCAGGGGCTGCCGCGCGAGATCGAGCCCCACATGGTCGGGATCCATGAAGCCGGCGAGCCGATCCTTGTCGCCTATCAGACCGGCGGGTACAGCCACTCGGGCGATCTCCCGGGCTGGCGCACCTTCATCATCACCGAGATCGAGCGGGTCGAGGAGACCGATACCACCTTTCCGCAGGCCCGCTCGGACTTCACCGACCAGTTCTACCAGATGCTGGAGATCTTCGCGAAGGTCTGATTCTCAGACCGTCGCCCGGGTGCGGTCCATGGTGCCCCGCGCCGCCAGCGCGGCCTGCGCCGATGCGAGCCGCGCGATGGGCACCCGGAACGGCGAGCAGCTCACGTAGTTCATTCCCAGCCGGTCGCAGAAGGCCACCGCGCCCGGCTCGCCGCCGTGCTCGCCGCAGATCCCCAGCTTGAGGTCGTGTCGCGTCTTGCGGCCGAGATCGCAGGCGAGCTGGATCAGCTTCCCGACACCCGCCTGGTCGAGCACCTGGAACGGATCGGCCTCGATGACCCCGTTCTCGAGGTAGAAGGGCAGAAAGTGCCCCGCGTCGTCGCGGCTCAGCCCCCAGGTGGTCTGGGTGAGATCGTTGGTGCCGAAGGAGAAGAACTGCGCCTCGCGCGCCAGCTCGTCGGCGGTCACGCAGGCTCGAGGCAGCTCGATCATGGTGCCGAGCAGGAAGGGCACCGTGATCTGCCGCTCCCGGAACACCTCCTCGGCGACCTGGCGCACGATGAACGCCTGCTTGCGGAACTCGACCACACTCGCCGTGAGCGGGATCATCACCTCGGGCATCACCCGTCCCTTGCGGGCGGCGACCGTGCAGGCGGCCTCGAAGATGGCCCGGACCTGCATGGCGGTGATCTCGGGATAGACGATGCCGAGCCGGCAGCCGCGCAGCCCCAGCATCGGATTCACCTCCTGCAGCCGGTCGATCAGCGTCTGGAGCTGCTCCACCGGCATGTCGAGCTCGGTGGCGAGCGCCTGGGTCTCCGCCGCGTCGTGGGGCAGGAACTCGTGGAGCGGCGGATCCAGCAGCCGGATGGTGACCGGGTAGCCCTCCATCGCGCGGAAGATGGCCTCGAAATCGGCGCGCTGCATCGGCAGCAGCTTGGCGAGCGCCTGCTCCCGACCGGCCTTGTCGGCCGCGACGATCATCTCGCGCATGGCGGTCAGCCGCTCGCCGTCGAAGAACATGTGCTCGGTCCGGCAGAGCCCGATGCCCTCGGCGCCGAAGTCCCGCCCGCGGTGGGCGTCGGCCGGCGTGTCGGCGTTCACCCGCACCCGGAGCTGACGGATCCGGTCGGCCCACTGCATGAGCCGGAGGAAGTTCCCGCTGGGCTCCGGGGTCACCAGCGCCGCCTGGCCGGCGAAGACCTTGCCCGTGCTCCCGTCCACCGTGATCCAGTCGCCTTCCGCGATGCTGCGTCCGTTGACCGTGAACCGATTCGCCTTCTCGTCCACCCGCAGCGCCTGCGCGCCGGCCACGCAGGGCTTCCCCATGCCCCGAGCGACGACCGCCGCGTGTGAGGTCATGCCGCCCCGGGCCGTGAGGATCGCCTTGGCCAGCACCATGCCGTGGAAGTCCTCGGGCGAGGTCTCCCGGCGCACCAGGATCGCGGGCTGACCCGCCCGTCCCATCTTCTCGGCGCGGTCGGCGTCGAACACCGCGGTGCCGCAGGCCGCACCCGGGCTGGCCGGGAGACCGGTGGTAAGCAGGTCGAGCTTGCTGGTGGGGTCGATGGTCGGGTGAAGCAGCTGGTCGAGGTCGTTGGGCGGGATGCGCGCGACGGCCTCCTCCTCGGAGATGAGCCCCTCGTCCACCATGTCGCAAGCGATCTGGACGGCCGCCTGTCCCGAGCGCTGGCCGCGGCGGGTCTGCAGCATGTAGAGCACACCGCGCTCCACGGTGAACTCCATGTCCTGCAGGTCGCGGAAGTGCCGCTCGAGAGTGCGGGCCACCCGCTCGAGCTCCTGGTAGGCGTGCGGCAGCTTGTCGCGCAGGGCGGCGATCGGCAGCGGGGTGCGGCTCCCCGAGACCACGTCCTCGCCCTGGGCGTTGAGCAGGAACTCCCCGTAGAGGGTGCGCTCCCCGGTCGAGGGGTCCCGGCTGAAGGTCACGCCGGTGCCCGAATCCTCGCCCAGGTTGCCGAAGACCATCGCCACGACGTTCACGGCGGTCCCCATGGTGTCGGGAATGTCGTGCAGCTTCCGGTAGTCGATCGCCCGGCGGGTGTTCCAGCTCTCGAACACCGCCGCGATCGCGCCCCAGAGCTGCCGCACCGGATCGTCGGGAAACTCCCGTCCCGTCTCCGACCGGATGAGCTCCTTGAACTGCCGTACCAGCCCCTGGACGTCCGGCAGCGGCAGGTCGATGTCGCGCTCCGCGCCGCAGCGCACCCGCGCCTCTTCCAGCAGGTGGTCGAAGGGCCGCCGGGGAAGATCGAACACCACGCTCCCGTACATCTGCACGAAGCGCCGGTAGGAGTCCCAGGCGAAGCGGGGATTGTCGCTCTGGCGGGTGAGGCCTTCGACGGTGGTGTCGTTGAGGCCGAGATTGAGGATCGTCTCCATCATGCCGGGCATGGATACCGCGGCGCCGGATCGCACCGACACGAGCAACGGGTTTTCCCCGTCGCCGAAGTGCTTGCCGGTGGCGCTCTCCACGCGCTGGAGCGTGTTCTCGACTTCCACCCGCAGGCGCTTGGGAAACTGACGGCTCTCGAGATAGTGGATGCAGAGGCTGCTGGCGATGGTGAAGCCGGGCGGAACGGGAATGCCGATGGTGGTCATCTCGGCGAGTCCGGCGCCCTTGCCGCCGAGGATCTCCTTCATCGCCGCGGTGCCGTCGGCGCGGCCCTGCCCGAAGAAGTAGACCAGCGGCTGGGTATAGGGCCCGCTCATGCGGGGGTGGCGATGAGCGGAGACGCGTGCCGCAGCTGCACCAGATCCTCCGGGATCGGCGTGGGGTACTGTCCGGAAAAGCAGGCGTGACAGAAGCCGGTGTGGCTGCCCGCCGCCCGCAGCATGCCGTCGAGCGAGAGATAGCCCAGGCTGTCCACGCCGAGGAACTCGCGGATCTCCTCGATGGAATGGCTGGCGGCGATCAGCTCCTCGCGGGTCGGTGTGTCGATGCCGTAGTGGCACGGCCCCGTGATCGGCGGCGACGCCAGCCGCAGGTGCACTTCGCGGGCGCCGGCGGCCCGGATCATCTGCACCAGGCTCCGGCTGGTGTTCCCGCGCACCAGGCTGTCGTCCACCACGATGCACGACTTCCCGTGGATGACGTCGCGCACGGGGTTGAACTTGATCTTGACCTTCTCCACCCGGTGGTTCTGGGTCGGGTTGATGAAGGTCCGGCCCACGTAGTGGTTCCGGATGAGGCCGTGCTCCAGCTTGATTCCCGACACCTCGGAGAAGCCGAGCGCCATGGCGTTGGAGCTGTCGGGAACGCTGAACACCACGTCGCCGGTGGCGGGCCGCTCGCGGGCGAGCTGGCGGCCGAGCTCGCGCCGCACCCGGTCTACCGACTCGCCGAACACGGTGCTGTCGGGCCGCGCGAAGTAGACCAGCTCGAAGACGCAGCGGCTCACCGGCCGCGGCGAGAGCCTCGGCAGCTCGGTGACCCGGCCGTCCTCGACCCGCACGAAGTCGCCCGGCTCGAGCTCGCACGCCATGGAGGCGCCCACCAGGTCGAGCGCGCAGGTCTCCGACGCGATCACCATCCCGGCGCCCAGCCGGCCCAGCACCAGCGGCCGGAAGCCGCGGCTGTCCACCACCGCGTAGAGCGTGCGCCCGGCCGCGATCACCAGGCTGTAGGCCCCTTCCACCTGTTCCAGCGCGTCGCGGATCTGGCCCTCGACCGTCTCCGCCTCGGACCGCGCGATCAGGTGCACCAGCACCTCGGTGTCCGACGACGTGGTGAAGATCGCGCCCTTCTCGACCAGCTCGCGCTTGAGCTCGACGGCGTTGGTCAGGTTGCCGTTGTGGGCGATGGCGAGGGTGCCGAGCCGGGTGTTGACGCTGCAAGGCTGAGCGTTCGCCAGGACGGTGCTGCCCGTGGTCGAATAGCGGGTGTGGCCCACCGCCACGTCGCCGGGGAGGCGGTCGAGGATGGCGTCGTCGAAGTTCTCGGATACGAGCCCCATCCCGCGATGCGATCGCGCGTTGCAGTCGCGGTCGATGGCCACGATGCCCGCGCTCTCCTGCCCCCGATGCTGCAGGGCATAGAGTCCGAGGTAGGTGAGCCGAGCCGCGTCCGCGAGCCCGGAGACGCCGATGATGCCGCACATGCCGTCTTATTCTCCTGCCGAGCGCTCCACGTCGGCGTGCTGCATTCGCCGCGGGATCGCTTCGAGATAGGTCTTTCGCAGTCGCTCCACGTCCCAACTCAACAGGTGAGACCCGGCGCGCAGTTCCAGCTTCGCGCCTCCGGTCCGGCCGGCCCGGAAGATGGGCACCCCGTGCTCGCGGGCGAGCTCCTCGAGCGCCTCCCGGTGGGCCGGGTCGGCGGACAGGATCACCCGCCCGGCGTCCTCACCATAGAGCAGGGCCTCGGGGTCGACCCCGGGCGCATGTCCCTCCAGGTCGAGCCGGGCCCCCACGCCCGACATCGCGTATGGGCCGCCGATCGCGGACTCGGCGAGCGCGACCAGCAGGCCGCCTTCGGCGGCGTCGTGGGCGGACCGGAGGAGACCTCGTCCGGCGGCGACGACCAGGAGGTCCTGGAGGCGGCGCTCGGCCTCGAGGTCCACCGGCGGGACGTGGCCCCCGACGAACTCCCGGACCTCCACCCAGTACGCCGAGCCGCCCAGCTCTCCGCGAGTCGCGCCCAGGATGAACACGTCGTCGCCCCCGGCCGCGAAGTGGCTCGGCACCCGACGCTCGACCCGCTCCAGGAGACCGACCATGCCGATCGTGGGCGTGGGGTCCACGGCGCCGGTGGGGCTCTCATTGTAGAAGGAGACGTTTCCTCCCGTCACCGGGGTGTCGAAAGCCCGGCAGGCGTCCGCGATCCCCCGACACGCCTCGCGGAACTGGAAGAAGACCTCGGGCTTCTCGGGATTGCCGAAGTTGAGGCAGTCGGTGATGCCGAGCGGCCGGGCCCCCGTGCAGGCGATGTTGCGCGCCGCCTCGGCCACGGCGGCCTTGCCGCCCTCATAGGGGTCGAGCGCCACCAGACGGGCGTTACAGTCCACCGTCACCGCCAGGCCGAAGTCGGTGCCCGGCACCCGGAGCACTCCGGCGTCGCCGCCCGGCCCCAGCACCGTGGAGGCCTGCACGGTGGAGTCGTACTGCTCGAAGACCCAGCGCTTGCTGGCGATGTTGGGGCTGTCGAGCAGCAGCTCCAGCGCATGGTGCAGGTCGGCCTTGGGCGGAAGGTGCGGCCGCGCGGCGCGCCTGGCGCGGGCTTCCTCGCTCTCCCGCGCCTCGGGATGGTAGACGGGGCAGTCCTCGACCAGACGCTGGCCCGGGATGGCGGCCACCGTGAGTCCGTGGTGCTTCACCCGGTAGATCCCGTCGTCGGTCACCCGGCCGATCGGGGTGGCGGACAGCTCCCACTTGGCGCAGATCCGCTGCACGTCGGCCACGCGCTCGGGTGTGGCCACGACCAGCATCCGCTCCTGCGACTCGGAGAGCAGGATCTCGTACGGCGTCATGCCCGCTTCCCGGGTGGGTACCAGGCCGGTGTCGATCTCGACTCCGACCCCGCCCCGCGCGGCCATCTCGGCGCTCGAGCTGGTGAGGCCGGCGGCGCCCATGTCCTGAATGGCGACGATGAGGCGCGACGTGATGAGCTCCAGGCTGGCCTCCAGCAGGAGCTTCTCGGTGAAGGGGTCGCCGACCTGCACCTGGGGGCGCCGCGCCTCGCTCTTCTCGGAGAGCTCCTCGGAGGCGAAGCTCGCGCCGTGAATGCCGTCGCGCCCGGTCCGGGCACCGACCGCGAGGAGGATGTTGCCCACCCCTTCGGCGGCGGCGCGGATCAGGTCCGACTCGCGCAGCAGCCCGACGCACATCGCGTTCACCAGCGGATTTCCGGTGTAGCCGGGTGCGAACCCGACCTCTCCTCCCAGCGTCGGAACGCCCACGCAGTTGCCGTAGTCGCCGACGCCGCGAACCACGCCGGCGAACAGGTAGCGGTTCCTGGGATGGTCCAGCGGGCCGAAGCGGAGGCTGTTGAGCAGCGCCACCGGCCGTGCACCCATGGTGAACACGTCCCGGAGAATGCCGCCCACGCCGGTGGCGGCGCCCTGGTAAGGCTCCACGGCCGAGGGGTGGTTGTGCGACTCGATCTTGAACGCGACGGCCCAGCCGTCCGGCAGCCGGAGCACACCGGCGTTCTCGCCCGGCCCCTGGACCACCTGGGGCCCCGACGTGGGGAAGGTCCTGAGGACCGGCCGGGAATGCTTGTAGCTGCAGTGCTCGGACCAGAGCGCGGAGAAGATGCCCAGCTCGGTCAGGGTCGGGACCCGCCCGAGCAGCTCCAGGATCCGCTGGTACTCCAAGTCGTTGAGGTGGTGCTCCCGCACCACCTCGGGAGTGACCGGGCGCTCCCCGGGGACGGCCATGGCCTCGGTGGAGCCCGCGACGGCGGAACCGGTCACGCGCCGGGCCCGCGCTTCTTGCCCGAGCTCCGGAAGGCCGAGAGCGCCTCCGAGAGGACCCGGGTCATGAGCGCCGGACGATCCTCGTGCGAGATCACCTCGAGCTCGCCGGCGTCGAGCCACATTCCTCCGCAGTGGGGGCAGGTCTCGATCTGGACGCCGTGGAACTCACCGCTGCTCAGGTCGTAGCCGTCCTTGGGGCACTTCATGTAGTGAGTCTTGCGCTCCGCCTCGAGCGCGCTGGCTTCGAGCTTCTCGCGCTGCTTCTGCAGCAGCTCCGCGTTCTGCTGGGCGAAGTACTCGTCCTCGTTGCGGCTGGGTTTTTCGATGGTCATCGGCTGGGCACCTTCGCTGTGGAAGGCTGCGGCTTCCCCGCAGCCATGGAGGTGAAGAACCCGCGGCCGTCGGCCGGGCCGAGGACCGGGTCCGCGGCACGCTCGGGATGGGGCATGATCCCCACCACGTTGCCCGCGGCATTCCGGATTCCCGCGATGTGCGCGGCCGAGCCGTTGGGGTTGGGCTGATAGGGGGAGCCCTCGGTGTCCGCCACATAGCGCAGCACCACCCGCCCCTCGGCCTCGAGCATCCGGAGGGTGTCGGCACTCGCGAGAAAGCGGCCGTCGCCGTGCGCCACGGGGAGCCTCAGGCGCTGGCCGACCGCATAGTCCAGAGTGAACGGCGTATCGTTCCGCTCGACGGTGACGTCCACCGGCTTGGAGACGAAGTGGAGGCCGGCGTTGCGCATCAGCGCACCGGGCAGCAGATGCGCCTCGCAGAGGATCTGGAACCCGTTGCAGATCCCGAGCACCAGGCCGCCCTCGGCGCCGTGGCGCTGCACCGCCTGCATGACCGGGCTGAAGCGGGCGATCGCGCCGGAGCGCAGGTAGTCGCCGTAGCTGAATCCGCCGGGCAGGATGACGACATCGGCCTGCCGGAGATCGGTGTCGCGGTGCCAGACGAAATAGGCGTTGGCGCCCACCGACTCGGCGGCGCGGAGGGTATCGAAGTCGCAGTTGCTGCCGGGAAACCGGACGACCGCCACGTTGAGCATCAGCCCTCCTCGACCTCGACCAGGTAGTCCTCGGTGACCGGATTGGCGAGGAGCTTGTCGCACATCTGGCGGGCCCGCGTCTCCGCGTCGGCGCGGGAGGGCGCGGCCACCTCGAGCTGGATCGCCCGCCCGATCCGGACCCCGCCGGCCTCGGCGAACCCGAGTGCCGACAGCGCCTGCTCGACCGCCTGGCCCTGGGGGTCCAGCAGGCCGGTGCGCGGCATCACCCTCACCTGGATGCGGTAGGTCATCATTCCTCGGGCATCTCTCGGCGGTCGCGCCAGCCGGCGCGTCGCTCGTGGACGACGGGTGGCGGCTCGGGCTCGCTCCCGTCGGCGAGCCGCTCCTCCACCTCGGGGGCCATCTCGGGCCGCTCCATCAGCCCCAGGATCGTGGCGCGCACGATGCCGTAGGACATGTAGAACAGGCCGAGCGGAAACAAAAAATACTCAGGTGCCAGAATTCCGCCGAACAGGATCGTCAGGTAGACCGCGAGGCCGAACAGCCCCCTGGCGCTGCGGACTCCGATGCCGGGAAACTTGGGATACTTCACGTTGCTCACCATCAGGAGGGCGAGCAGGAGCATCAGCACCACGAGGCCCTGGTGCTGGAGGTCGAGATAGGCGAGCGAGGCCCGGTACCACTCGGTCTGGCTGAAAGGGTAGTACACGGCGAGCGTCGTCCCCGCCGCGGGGGAGGGCAGTCCCGTGAACCAGCCGGTGGAGGGCTTGCCCGCGGAGAGCACGTTGAAGCGGGCGAGGCGCAGGGCGACCGCGGTGACGTAGATGTAGCAGAGGATCCAGGCGAAGCGGCCCGCGTTGGAGAAGTCCAGGAAATAGATGAGCAGCGCCGGGGCCACCCCGAACGAGATGACGTCCACCAGCGAGTCCAGCTCCGCGCCGAAGCGGGTGCCGGTGTTGGAGAGCCGGGCCACCCGGCCGTCCAGCATGTCGAGGATCCCGGCGAAGACGATGAACCATCCCGCCCAGCGGAAATTGCCGTTGAAGGCGGACACGATGGCCCAGAATCCGAAGAACAGGTTGCCGAGGGTGAACGCGCTCGGCATGACCACCACGACCTGGCGCATGGTGCGCCGCCGGACCCCGTCCTGCCTGGGTATCAGCTCCATTCGGCCACCACCGTCACTCCCGCGATAGTCGTGTCGCCGACGGCGACCAGCGTCCTGGTGCCCGCCGGCAGGAAGAGATCCACCCGCGAGCCGAACCGGATCATGCCGAGGCGCTGGCCCTGGTGCACCACCGCGCCCACATGGTGGTCGGTGACGATTCTCCGGGCCACCAGCCCCGCGATCTGCCTGATCAGCACCTTGCCCCGCGCCGCGACCACGCCGACCGACGACTGCTCGTTGACGAGGCTCGACTTCTCCGCCCCCGCGTGGCCGAACTTCCCCGCGTTGTAGTGCCGGTACGCGACCGTGCCGCTGACCGGGTACCGGTTGACGTGGCAGTCGAAGACGTTCATGAAGATCGAGATGCGCAGGGCCCGGTCGCACAAGAAAGCCGGCTCGTCGGTCTCCACCACGCTCACCACCTTGCCGTCGGCGGGTGCCACCACCATGTGCTCGCCGGTGCTCCAGGCCCGCTCGGGGTCGCGGAAGAAGGCGACGACCCAGGCCGAGAGCGCGACCCAGACCGCGGCCACGATCCACCAGGTCACGGAGCCGCTGCGCACCGCGACGATCAGCAGGGCGAGCGCGATCGCCCACGCCCCGGCGATGAACCAGCGTCCCTCGGGCGCGGTCCGGATCACGACGTCCCTCCCAGCTCGTGCCCCGTGATCAGCCGATACGCCTCGAGGTAGCGGCGGCTGGTGGCATCCACCACCTCGTCCGGGAGCGCGGGGGGAGGCGCTTCGCCGTTCCACCGGCCTTCGCTTCGCAGGCCCGCCAGGTAGTCGCGCAGCGGCTGCTTGTCGAAGCTCGGCTGTGGCCGTCCCGGGCGATACCGGTCGGCGGGCCAGAACCGCGACGAGTCGGGAGTCATGACCTCGTCGATCAGGAGCAGGGTCCCCTCCCGGTCCAGGCCGAACTCGAATTTCGTGTCGGCGATGATGATGCCGCGGGCGGCCGCGTGGTCGCGGCCCGCGCGGTACACGGCGAAGCTCGCGTCGCGCAGCCGGGTGGCCAGCTCACCGCCGAGCGAGGCGGCCATGGCGTCGAAGGTCACGTTCAGATCGTGCCCCGACTCGGCCTTGGTCGCGGGGGAGAAGAGCGGGGGGTCCAGCCGGGCGCTCTCGGTCAACCCCGGGGGCAGATGCTCGCCGGCCAGCGTGCCGGAGGCTCGATACTCCAGCCAAGCGGAGCCCGACAGATAGCCTCGCACGACGCACTCGAAGGCCACCGGCTCGGTGCGGCGCACCAGCATCGCTCGGCCCTCGATCTGCTCGCCCCGCCCCCGGAGCGCGGGCAGCCGCTCCAGGATCTCGTCGGCGCGCGCGGTGACGTAGTGCGAGGGCGCCACATCGGCGAGTCGCTCGAACCAGAAGGCGCTCATCTGGGTGAGCACGGCGCCCTTGCGCGGGATCGGCTCGCGCATGACGATATCGAAGGCGCTCACCCGGTCGCTCGCCACCAGGAGCAGGTGGTCGGCGTCCACCTCGTAGACTTCGCGGACCTTGCCGCGGCGGAGCAGTGGGAGGGGAAGCCGGCTCTCCGCGAGAGGGCGCGCCGTCACACCCGCACCTCCGCGCTCTCCGCCTCGGCCGCGAGCGGACGGGCTCGCGCGAGCAGGGGGCGCAGGTACTCCTCGAGGAACTCGCCCACCTGGTGCGCCGCACGCCCGGTGTAGGTGATGGGATCGAGCTGGGCCTGGAGCTGGGCGGCCGGCACCTCCGCGAAGGCGGGGTCGGCGGCGAGACGCTCCAGCAGGTCGTTCGGCGCGCCGCGCGACACGGCCTCGGCCACGGCGAGGCTGTGGCGGCGGATCACCTCGTGCAGGCTCTGGCGGTCTCCGCCGCTCGCCACGCCGAGCATGAGCCAGCGCTCGGTGGCCATGAACGGCATCTGCTCCGCGACGTGCCGCCGGATCACGTCCTCCCGCACCTCCAGCCCGGCCGCGATGTTCGTGGCCAACACCAGGATCGCGTCGGTGCCGAGGAACGCCTCGGGAAGCGTGAGGCGCCGGTTGGCGCTGTCGTCGAGGGTGCGCTCGAGCCACTGCGAGGCGGCCGTATGGGCGCCGTTGGCCTGGAGCGAGATCACGTAGCGCGCGAGGCCCGAGATCCGTTCCGCCCGCATGGGGTTCCGCTTGTACGCCATCGCGCTGGAGCCGATCTGCTCGGTCTCGAACGGCTCGAGCAGCTCGCCTTCGTGCTGCAGCAGCCGGAGGTCGCCGGCCATCTTGGCGGCGGACTGCGCGATGCCGCTCAGGGAATCGAGCACGGCGCTGTCGGCCTTGCGGGGGTAGGTCTGCCCGGTCACCGCGTACTGTTCCCGGAAGCCGACCTTCGCGGTGACCCGCCGCTCCAGCTCCCGCACCTTGCCGTGATCGCCCCCGAACAGCTCCAGGAAGGACGCCTGGGTGCCGGTGGTGCCCTGGCAGCCGCGGAACCGGAGGGTGTCCAGCCGGTGGCAGAGCTCCTCGACGTCGAGACCGAAGTCCTGCATCCAGAGGGTGGCCCGCTTCCCGACCGTGGTGAGCTGCGCCGGCTGAAAGTGGGTGTAGGCGAGGCAGGGGAGGTTGGCGGTCCGTCCGGCGAAACCCTCCAGCGCCGAGAGCACGGCGACGACCCGTCCGAGCAGCAGGCGCAGGCCGTCGCGCATCACGACGAGGTCCGCGTTGTCGGTGACGAACGCGCTGGTCGCGCCCAGATGGAGGAACGGCCGCGCCGCCGGAGCCTGGTCGGCGAAGGCGTGCACGTGCGCCATCACGTCGTGCCGGAAGCGCCGCTCGTAGCGCGCGGCGACGGCCAGATCGGCGTCGTCGAGGTGGGCCCGCATCTGGGCCAGTGCCTCGTCGGGGATCGGCAGGCCGAGCTCCCGCTCCGCCTCCGCGAGGGCCAGCCAGAGCCGGCGCCAGAGCCCCACCCGGTGCGCCTGCCCCCAGAGGAGCTGCATCGCGGGCGAGGCGTAGCGGCTGCCGAGTGGCGAGGTCCAGCGCTCGTCGCTCACCGGAACACCAGATCGGTGAAGGTGATCTGACCCTCCCGTTCGAGATAGACCCGGACGACCTCGCCGGGGCGCACGTTCAGCAGCTCGCCGACCTGCGAGGCGGCGCGGACGGCCGTGCGGTTGATCGCGAGAATCACGTCGCCCTCGCGGAGTCCCGTGGCGTCGCTGATCGCGGGCGAGATCTTGAAGATGAGCACGCCCCCCTCGCTCCGGATCCCGCGCTCCGCCCGCACCGCCGGCGTCACGTTGATCAGCTCGAGGTCTTCGAGCAGGGTGTACTTCTCCGCCGTGGCGGTCGGCAGGTCGCCGGTGACGACTCGTCGGCGGGTCGTCCGCCCCCCGCTCCGCACCGTCAGGTCCACCGCGTCCCCGACGTGGAGGTCGAGCTTGACCGCCTCCCAGTCGAGATAGTTGCGGAGCGGCCGGCCGTTGGCCTCGGTGAGGACGTCGCCCCTGCGGAGCGACGCCTTCGCGGCCGGGCCTCCCGGCGCCACGCTCGTCACCGTGACACCGCCGGCGGTTTTCCAGTTCTGCATGGCCGAGGCGCCCTCGACCTCCAGGCCGATCCAGGCGCGCCGCACCGTACCGTGCTGGATGATCTCCTCGGCGACGCTCAGGGCCCGCTCGATCGGGATCGCGAAGCCCAGCCCCACCGAGCCGCCGCTGTTGCTGAAGATGGAGGAGTTGACGCCCACCACCTCGCCCAGCGCGTTGGTGAGCGGTCCTCCCGAGTTTCCCGGGTTGATCGCAGCGTCGGTCTGGATCATGTCGAAGTAGAGGCCGGTCTGCTCCCCCGTCGGCAGGATATTGCGGTTGGTGGCGCTCACCACCCCCACCGTCACCGAGGGCTCGGAGTTGCCCAGCAGGTAGGCGTAGGGGTTTCCCAGCGCCACGACCCATTCACCGATCATGAGGTCGGTGCTCCGGCCGGCACTCACCGTGGGGAGATCACGGTGCTTGACCTGGAGCACCGCGATGTCGGTCAGGGGGTCCTCACCCAGCACGGTGGCGGGCGAGTCGCTGCCGTTCGGCAGCGTCACCACCACGCGATCCGCGTTGGCGACGACATGCTGATTGGTGACGATGATGCCGTTGGGCCTGATGACGAAGCCGGTGCCGTAGCTCTCGACCACCCGGGAGCGCTCGGGAACGAAGAAGAAGTCCCAGGGGGAGCGAGCCTGGCCTTCACGGCGCCTGGTCGCGTTGATGGAGACCACCGCGTGAGACGCCCGATCGGCCGCGGTCACGAGCGCCGTACGCCGCGAGGCATCGATGCCGCCCTGGCGCTGGTTCCGATCGGCGGTGGGCGCCTGGGCCCCGGCCGAGCTGGTCCTGACGGGCGGCTCCCGCTCGCCGCAGGCGGCTCCGCCCAGCGCCAGCAGGAGCGCCGCGCTACAGCCGAGCCACGCCCGCATGGGCCTCCTCCTCCGCCTCATCGGCGTAGAGCGCGGGCGGATACGCCGCCGCGACGAAGTAGAGAAACCAGAGCACCGTCATGTAGCCGTAGGCCGGGGCGCCTTCCGGCAGATACCCGACCCGCGTCTTTACCTCGACGGGCTCCCGCACGACGTCGTGACCC
>CAMPKP010000033.1 GCA_946887295.1 uncultured Gemmatimonadota bacterium
CACGGCGAGGTGTTCGTGACCGACGACGGCGCGGAGACCGACCTCGACCTCGGCCACTACGAGCGCTTCATCGACCGCTCGCTCTCCCAGCAGAACAACATCACCACCGGGCGCATCTACCAGTCCGTGATCAACAAGGAGCGCCGGGGCGAGTACCTCGGCAGCACCGTGCAGGTCATCCCCCACATCACGGACGAGATCAAGAACGCCATCCGCCGCACGGCGCCGGGGCACGACGTCGTGATCACCGAGATCGGCGGCACCGTGGGCGACATCGAGTCGCTGCCGTTCCTGGAGGCCATCCGACAGTTCCGCCAGGAGGTGGGACGGGACAACGCGCTGGTCATCCACCTCACGCTGGTGCCCTTCATCGCGGCCGCCGGCGAGCTCAAGACCAAGCCCACCCAGCACTCGGTGCGCGAGCTCATGCAGATCGGAATTCAGCCCGACATCCTCATCTGCCGCAGCGAGCAGCCCATCTCCGCCGACATCAAGCGCAAGATCGCGCTCTTCTGCAACGTCGATTTCGACTGCGTGATCGAGAGCCCGGACGTCAGCTCGATCTACCAGATCCCGCTGCGATTCCACGATCAGGGGCTCGACCGCGTGGTGTGCGAGCGCCTCCGGCTCGAGACCAAGGAGCCCGACCTCAGCGCGTGGGAGGCCATCGTCGCGCGGGTGCTGCGGCCCTCGCACAAGGTGCGGATCGCGGTGGTGGGGAAGTACACCGCGCTTCACGACGCCTACAAGTCCGTCCAGGAGGCGCTGATCCACGGCGGGATCGCGAACGATGCGCGGGTCGAGATCGAGTGGATGGCGAGCGATCGCTTCCCCGACCAGGAGACGGCCGGGAAGGCGCTCTCCGGCTACGACGGGGTGCTGGTGCCCGGCGGGTTCGGCGAGCGGGGCATCGAGGGCATGGTCAACGCGGTGCGCTGGGCCCGGGAGAACGACCTGCCGTTCTTCGGCATCTGCCTGGGCCTCCAGGTGGCGATCATCGAGTTCGCCCGCAACGTCTGCCGGCTGCCCGAGAGCAACAGCACGGAGTTCGCGCCCGACTGCGTCACGCCGGTGATCGCGCTCATGCAGTCGCAGCGTGAGGTCGCCAATCTCGGCGGCACCATGCGGCTCGGCGCCTACACCGCGCGGCTGCGTCCCGGATCGCGCGCGGCACAGGCCTACGGCGTGCCCGAGATCAGCGAGCGGCACCGGCACCGCTGGGAGGTCAACAACGCCTATCGGGACGTACTCGCGGAATACGGCCTCCGGCTCTCGGGCCAGTCGCCCGACGGGGGGCTGGTGGAGGTGATCGAGCTTCCCGACCACGCCTGGTACATCGGCTGTCAGTTTCATCCCGAGCTCAAGTCCCGGCCCACCCGGCCGCACCCGCTGTTCGCGGGCTTCATCGGCGCCGCGCTGAAGCGTCGTCAGGGCCGCGAGAGCGGAGCGTCACCGGCACCCAAGGCGTTGGCGGAAGTATCCCGTTGAGCGGGTGGTCGTTCGAGCGAGCGCCGTTCGTGATCGCCGGTCCGTGCGTGGTGGAGCCGGGAGATGTGCTGCCCCGGGTGGCCGAGGTCCTCGCGCGGTTCGCCGAGCGGCGGCGGGTCCCGGTCTGTTTCAAGGCGAGCTTCGACAAGGCCAACCGCTCGAGCCTCGAGGCCCCTAGGGGGCCCGGAGCCGACGAGGGCCTGCGCATCCTCGAGCGGGTTCGTGCGTCGAGCGGGCTGCCGCTGCTCACCGACGTCCACGAGCCCGGGCAGGCGGCGGCGGCGGCCCAGGTGGCCGACGTCCTTCAGATCCCGGCGTTCCTGTGCCGTCAGACCGATCTTCTCGTCGCCGCGGGCCGCACCGGCCGCCCGGTCAACGTGAAGAAGGGGCAGTGGATGCCCGCCGAGGGAATGGCCGGATCGCTGGAAAAGGTCCGGAGCGGCGGCACTCGCGAGGTCGCGGTCACCGAGCGCGGCACCTTCTTCGGCTACGGCGACCTGGTCGTGGACATGCGGAATTTCTCCCGCCTCCGCGACGCGACCGGCGCACCGGTCATCTTCGACGGGACCCACTCGGTGCAGCGGCCCGGCATGGGCGAGGGCGGGTCGAGCGGAGGACAGCGCGAGTTCATTCCCGCGCTGCTCGCCGCCGCGGCGGTCGCGGGAGCCGACGGGTTCTTCGTGGAGACTCACCCGGACCCCGCCCGCGCCCTGAGCGACGCGGCCACCCAGTGGCCGCTCGACCGGCTGCCGGATTTGCTGGATCGGACGCTCGATCTCTGGGACCGCGCGCATGGAGATTGACCGGGCGAAGGCGTCGCGGGTGCGGATGGTGGCCCTGGACGTGGACGGCGTGCTCACGGACAACGGCATCTGGGTCGGACCGGTGGCAGGAGAGCGGGTCGAGCTCAAGCGCTTCGACATCCAGGACGGCCTGGGTATCCGGCTGCTGCGCACCGCGGGGATCTCGGTCATCTGGCTGAGCGGCCGCGACTCCGAGGCCACCACGATGCGCGGTGAAGAGCTCCAGGTGGAGGAGGTGCTTCAGGTGCCCGGCCCGGAGAAGCTCAAGGCGCTGGAGGCGGTGCGCGCGCGGCGCGGTCTGGGGTGGGAAGACCTGGCCTACGTGGGAGACGACCTCGCCGATCTCCAGGTCATGCGCCGCGTGGGACTCCCCATCGCGGTGGCGAACGCCGTCGCCGAGATCCGGGCCGTGGCCGACTGCATCACCACGGCGCGGGGTGGTCACGGTGCCGTTCGCGAGGTCGCGGACGGGCTGCTCAAGGCGCGCGGCGTGTGGCCCGAGATGCTCGAGCGGTACTTCAGCGAGGGCGGGGATCGGGATGACTGACGCCGCCGCTCCGGTCGAGCTGGGTCGCCGCGTGCTGCGGCTGGAAGCGACCGCGGTGGCGGCGGCGGCGGCGCGTCTGGACGAGCGGTTCGACAGGGCGGTGCGGCTGCTGGCCGCGGCCGGCGGGCGTGTGATCGTCTCCGGAGTCGGCAAGTCCGGCCTCGTCGCCCGCAAGATCGCGGCGACCCTCACGTCCACCGGGACGCCGGCGACCTACCTGCACCCGATCGACTCGCTGCACGGGGATCTGGGGATCGTGGGTCGGGACGACGTCGCCATCGTGCTGAGCAAGAGCGGCGACTCGCAGGACCTGTTCGGGCTGGTCGGCTCGCTGCAGCGGCTGGGGGTGCCGATCATCGCGCTGACCGGCGCGCCCGAGTCGCCGCTGGCCAGGGTGGCGACGGTGGTGCTCGACGGGTCGGTCGCCGAGGAGGCGTGCCCTCACGACCTGACGCCGACGGCGAGCACCACTGTGGCCCTCGCCCTGGGCGACGCCCTCGCGGTGGCGCTGCTGGAGCTGAAGGGGTTCGGCCGGGAGGATTTCGCGGTGCTCCACCCGGGCGGCAGCCTGGGCCGCCGGCTGCTCCTTCGGGTGCGCGACGTGATGCTCCCGCCGGGCCGGCTGCTCCCGCCGGATGCCACGATGCGCGAGGCGGTCGTGAGCCTCGCGCGCGATCGGGGCCTCGCGCTGGTGGGCTCGGACGGGCGGCTCACCGGGGTGCTCACCACCGGCGACCTCACCAGGCTGGCCGAGCGCGATCCTGATTTCCTCGGCCGCCCGATCTCGCAGGTGATGACCCGCGCGCCGAAGACCACCGCCCCGGACGACCTCGCCGCCGCGGCGGTGGGCAGCATGGAGCGGCACGGCGTCATCGTGCTGCCGGTGGTCTCCGACGGCGGCCGGGTCGAGGGCGTGGTCCACCTGCACGACCTGATGCGCGCAGGGGCGGTGTGAGCGGCGCGGAGGCGGCGCGGCGAGCCGCTCTCGCCGCCGGGTGCATCCTGGTGGCGGCCGCGGCCTCCGGGTGCGAGGACACCGGCGCGCGCCCGACGACCACGATCCAGGCCCCCGACAGCGCCGACCAGGTGCTCGAGGGTTTCTCGCACTTCGTGACGAACGACGGGATCCGACGCAGCCGGGTGGAGGCGGACACGGCATATTTCTACGAGGGGACCCAGGTCACGAACCTGAGCAATCCCAAGGTGACCTTCTACGATCTCAAGGGCGCCGAGAGCTCCACGCTCACGGCCAGGAGCGGTGTGTACCGCTGGCAGGACGGCTCGATGGAAGCGAACGGAAACGTAGTCGTCGTCTCGCCCGACGGCCGCCGGCTCACCACCGACCGCCTCCGCTACGACAACGCGACCAACCAGATCTCGACGGACCGCCACTTCACCTTCGACCGCGGTGACGAGCACCTGGAAGGCAACAGTTTCCGCTCCGACCCCGACTTCCGGAACGTCGTCACCGATCGCCCCAGGGGCGTGGCGGGCGACGGCCTGCTGCTGCCGGGGCAGCAGCCGGAGCGGTGATGCGGCTCCGCGCCCGCGCGTCCCGGCTCCCCTGGGCGGCTGGGCTCATCGGCTCGCTGGTCTGCGCCTCCGGGCTGGCCGCGCAGGAGCAGCGCTGCGTCTTCCAGATCGACAACGTTGACCGGCAGGGCAACGTGGTGGAGACCCCCAAGGGCACCAACTACTTCGCCGGCGGCAACGTGCGGCTCAGCTGCCGGGGCACCAAGATCACGATGCAGAGCGACAGTGTGGCGGCCTACGGGGGCAACGTGGTGCAGTTCATCGGCCGGGTGAAGTACCGCGATTCCACCCTCACCATGGACGCGAGCCGGGGCACCTACTACAAGAATCGTGAGCTGTGGGAGGCCCGAGGCAACGTCACCACCAGGAATCTCACCACCGGCTCCACCCTGACCGGCCCCTCGCTGGACTATTACCGCGTGGTGAAGGGAGTGCGCGACACGCTCGAGATGTACGCCACCGGCCGGCCGAAGATCCAGTATTTCCCCACCGACTCCGGCGGCAAGGCGGCGGAGCCCTATGTCATCGTCGGCGACCGGGTGCGGTTCAAGGGGGACGACAGGATCGTCGCCGGCGGAAAAGTCACGGTGGACCGGAGCGATTTCGCCTCGCGATCGGACTCGCTTCGGCTCGATACCGGCGCCGGCAGCGACGGCACGCTCATCGGCGGCCGCCCGGTCCTGCGGGGGCTCGGCGCGGACAGCTTCTCCATCACCGGCAATCGGATCGACCTGAAGCTCGACCGGCGGGACCTGACCTACCTGCTGGCCAAGGGAAACAGCCGCGCCATCAGCAAGGAATGGGACCTCGTCGCGGACACGATCGCGCTCGACGTGAACAACCGAAAGCTGGAGCAGACCCTGGCCTGGGGCGATAGCCTGCGGCCCACCGCCACGTCGCCCAGCTACGCGATGAAGGCCGACTCCCTCGCGCTCGACACGCCGGGCCAGAAGCTCAGGGAGGTGCGGGGCTTCGGCAAGGCATGGCTGGGCGGCACCGTCTACGATCCCACCAAGGATCGCGACTGGATGCGCGGGGATACCGTCGTGGCGCGGTTCGCCAGCCGCGACTCCGCGGGCACCCAGCGGGCGGTGCTGAGCCGGATCGACGCGCGGGTGGGCGCCCAGTCCTACCATATCGAGCCGAACCGCCGGTTGCCGGCGCGCCCGTCGATCAACTACGCCCGGGGCGACGCCATCACGGTGACCATGAAGCAGGGCGCCGTCGGCGGAGGCGGGGTGGATCGGGTGGACGTCCGGGGAAAGGTGGACGGCGTGCAGCTGGAGGCGGGAGACTCGGTGACTCCGCCGCCGGACTCGATCCCGGCCCCGGGCTCCCGAGGCGCGCGATGAGCGCCCCGGAGTGGATCGCCACACTCGGCGACCGCGACCCCTCGGTGCCCATCGCCCTCGCCGCGATCACCCGGGCGGCCGGCGCGTCCGACCTGGTGGATTTCGGCGACCTGGTCATGAGCTACCGGGAAGCCCACATCGCCTGCCACCGCGCGCAGCACGGCCCGGTGCAGGTCGAGATCACCGGCGACGAGGTGCGGGATCACCTCACCCGGTCGGTGCTGCCGCGGCTGGCGACGGAAGGATGGATCCTCGAGTCGGCGGGCGGAGACTGGAATCCGGTCAAGCCACGGGTTCCCTGGTGGGGGCAGACGCCCGAGGCACGGCAGCAGGTCTATGAGGCGCTGCTCGACGCGGCGCGCCGGGCCGCCCAGCGCGCCAAGCCCGCCACGCCGCACGCGTCCTCCGCGAGCGTGCTGGAGGGCATCGATCTGCTCAAGAGCTTCAAGGGCCGGCGGGTCGTGAACCAGGTGACGGTACGGGTGCAACAGGGCGAGATTGTCGGGTTGCTGGGCCCGAACGGGGCGGGAAAGACCACGACGTTCTACCTTATTACGGGGCTCATCCGTCCCGACGAAGGCCGGGTCCTGCTCGACGGGCTCGATCTCACCCGGGCTCCGATGTACCGCCGGGCCCGCTCTGGTATCGGATACCTGGCCCAGGAGCCCTCCATCTTTCGCCGAATGACCGTCGAGGAAAATATTCTGGCTATCCTGGAGACCCGCGATCTGGGCCGGGCCGAGCGTCATCAGCGGCTCGATCGGATGCTCGACGAGCTGTCGATCAAGCATCTCCGTCGGAACAAGGCGTACTCTCTCAGCGGCGGGGAGCGGCGCCGGCTGGAGATCACCCGGGCGCTCGTGAGCGACCCCAAGTTCATGCTGCTCGACGAGCCGTTCGCCGGGGTCGATCCGATCGCCGTGCACGATATTCAGACCATCGTCGCCGGGCTGCGCCATCGCGGCATAGGCGTGCTCATCACCGACCACAACGTCGAGCAGACTCTCGACATCGTCGACCGGGCCTACATCATGTTCGAAGGCAAAGTGCAGGCGTCGGGGAGTGTTCGCGATCTGGTCTACGACGATCGCGTCGCCCAGCTCTACCTCGGACCGACCCTCACCGCGAGACTCCGCGCGCGGCTCGAGGCGGTGGCATGAAGACGGGCCTCTCGCAGCACACGAGTCTTCGCCAGGAGCTGCGGGTCAATCCGCGGCTGTACCAGGCGATGGACATGCTGTACATGCCCATGATGGATCTCCAGCAGCACCTCAAGCAGGAGCTGCTCTCCAACCCTTTCCTCGAGCTGCTCGAGCCCGAGGAGGAGACGCCGGAGCAGAAGGACTCGGAGCAGGAGAAGGAGCAGAAGGAAAAGGAAGAGGAGATGGACTGGGAGGAGATCCTGCTGAACGGGTTCGAGGTCGGCGGCACCCGGGAGCAGTTCGAGCAGCTGGAGTACACCGAGCCGGTGACGGTCGAGACCAAGGACCTGATCGATCATTTGCGCGAGCAGCTCCAGATGCTCACGCTGAACCCCCGGCAGCTCCTCCTCGCCGAGGAGTTCCTCGGCAACATCAACGAGGAAGGGTACCTCGCCGCCTCCCTGGACGAGATCCGCGGCTCGGTGAACCAGCTGGTTTCCGCCCACGTCAGGGGCGAAAACGGGGAAGGCGAGGAGGGCGGGGAAGGTGCCGGGACGGCCATGATCACCGACGAGGACCCGCCGGCCGAGGCCCCAGGCGAGGGAGAGGCGCCGCTTCCGGCCGAGCTCCCCTCGCCGCCGTACTACTCCGTCGCCGAGATCGAGGAGATGGTCGGAATCATCCAGAAGCTGGATCCCCCCGGCATCGGAGCGCGCGACCTCAGGGAGTGCCTGCTGATCCAGCTCCGCGAGGAGAAAAACACCGACTCGCTCACCTTCCGCCTGGTGGACGAGGCCTTCCCCGACCTCATCGCCCATCGCTGGAACGACCTGGCCAAGCGCTTCGGCGTGGAGCCCTCGGCGGTGCAGGCCGCGGCCGACGGCCTGGCCCGGCTCGATCCCAAGCCCGGCCTCAAGTACGCCAACCAGAGCGACGGCTACATCATCCCCGATCTCATCGTCGAGAAGATCGGCACGCGCTACCAGGTCTTCCTCAACGACACCGGGATGCCGCGGCTCCGCCTGAGCCGGTCGTATCAGGAGATCGCGCGCGACAAGAAGAAGATGACCCCGGAGAACCGCGAGTTCATCGCGTCCAAGATGAACAGCGCCAACTGGATGATCCAGGCGATCGAGCAGCGCCGCCAGACCATGCTCAAGGTGATGAACTTCATCGTGGATCGGCAGCGCGACTTCTTCGAGAAGGGCATCGAGTACCTGAAGCCCCTCACCCTGCGCGAGGTCGCCGAGGTCATCAACATGCACGAGTCCACGGTGAGCCGGGTGACCAACGAGAAGTACGTGCAGACCCCGCGCGGCGTGCTGCCGCTGAAGTTCTTCTTCTCGAGCGCGCTGTCCACGGCGTCGGGCGAGGAGGCGAGCGCGCGCTCGATCAGGGCCAAGCTGCAGAAGATGGTGGCCGACGAGGACAGCGGGAAGCCGCTCACCGATCAGCAGATCGTTCATCTCTTCCAGGAGCAGGGCATCCAGATCGCGCGGCGCACCGTGGCCAAGTACCGGGACCAGCTCGGGATCCTGCCGGCGCGCATGCGGAAACGCGTATGACCCTTCCCGCCGAGGCGCTGGATGTCAGCGTCCTCGTACCGGCCAAGGACGAGGCTCCCAACCTTCCCGAATTCGTTCGGCTCTGCGCCGAGGCCCTCGCTCCGGCCGGATTCTCCTTCGAAGTCGTGATCGTGAACGATGGCTCCCGCGATGAGAGCGCCCGGGTGCTGCGCGAGCTGGAGCGCGAGTACCCCTTCCTCCGGGTGGTCACCCACCGGCGGCAGCGCGGCATCGCGGATGCGCTCCGCTCCGGCGGGGACGTGGCCCGCGGCGACATCTTCGTCTTCTATCCGGCCGACCTCCAGTACCTGCCCGCGGACATCCCTCGCCTGGTCGCGCCCATCCTCCAGGGCCGGGCCGACATCGTGACCGGCACCAAGCAGGGCAAGTACGAGCGGGCGTTCGTCTCCCGCATCTACAACGGGCTCTGCCGCTGGCTGTTCGGGGTGCGGGTGACCGACCTGAACTCGGTGAAGGCCTACCGCCGTGAGGTGATGCTGAACGTGCCGCTCCGCCCCGACTGGCACCGCTACATGGTCGTGATCGCCGCGGCCGACGGCTTCCGCCTCGACGCCCTGCCGGTGCCGCTCTACCCGCGCAAGGCCGGCATCTCGAAGTTCAACTGGCGCCGGATCCCGGTCGGCGTCTTCGACCTGGTCTCCGTCTGGTTCCAGCTCCGGTTCGGCCGCAAGCCGATGCTGTTCTTCGGCGTGGTCGGCGCCATCCTGTTCCTCATCGGCTTCTCGGCCGGCGTGACCGCGCTGGTGCTCCGCTTCGGGTACGGCATCGGCTTCCGCCCGCTCCTCAATCTGGTCGAGACGATGGTCATCAGCGGCATCGTGCTCTTCGGGTTCGGACTGCTGGGCGAGATGATCGCCGGAATCCAGGAGGAGACCCGCGAAGTGGCCCGCACCCTGGCCCGCCTCGACAAACTCGACATGCGGGATTGAGCGGTGCGGGTGGTCTTTCTCACCCACAATTACCCCCGCTGGACCGGCGACGTGTCGGGCGCTTTTCTCGCGACGCTCGCCGGTGCCCTGGTCCGGCGCGGCGTGTCCGTGCGCGTCGTGGCCCCGAGCGACCAGGGGCGGGGCGGGGACGAGGAGCTCGACGGCATCCCGGTTCGCCGGGTCCGCTATGCCCCGGCCGCGGCCGAGACGCTGGCCTACCGGGGAACCATGCAGGCGGCCCTGCGCGCGCCCGCCGGCCTCGGCGCGCTCGCCGGCCTCTGGCGCGCGCTCCGGCGCGCAGCCCGTGAGGAGGCGGCGGCGGGCGCCGATCTCTTCCATGCGCACTGGTGGGTGCCCGGAGGACTCGCGCTGCCCGCGAGCACTCCGAGCGTGCTCACCGTGCACGGCACCGATGCGGCGCTGCTCCGCCGCTCCCGCATCGCCCGGGCCCTGGCCCGTCCCGTCTTCCAGCGCGCCACCGTGGTGACGGCCGTCTCCCGCGAGCTGGCCGGCTGGGTGCAGGCCGGCGCCGGACGGTTGGTGGACCCGGCCCACGTGCAGCCGATGCCGGTGGACACCACCAATCATCCCTGGTCCGTCGGGGGCGGCGGGGCGGTGGTCATCGCGCGGCTCGTGCCCCAGAAGCGGGTGAACCTCGCGATCGAGACCGTAGCCTTTCTCGCCTCCTGCGGGCACGAGATGCCCCTCACCATCGTGGGCGACGGCCCCGAGCGGGGGGCGCTCGAGCGCCTGGTCGAGAAGCTCGGCATCACCGCGTTCGTGCAGTTCGCCGGCGCGGTGGCCTCGGTGGAAGTCCCGAGCTACCTGTCCCGGGCGGACCTCATGATCTTTCCTGCTCAGGGGGAAGGATTCGGCCTCGTGGCGGCGGAGGCCCTGATGGCCGGGGTTCCGGTGGTCGCCTGCTGGGACGGGGGCGGCGTGCTGGACGTGGTGCCGCCCAGCGGCGCCGGCCGGCTCACCTTGCCGGCGCCCGAGGCCATGGGCGACGCGATCCTTGGCCTGCTGGCCGAGCCGGATCACCGGGACATGGCACGGCTGGTGGGCGAGTCGTGGCGCGCCCGGCTCGGCCCGGACCACGTCGCCGAGATCTGCGAGGGATGGTACCGCGAGGCCCTGGGTGGGTGATCGCCGCATCCGGATACTCCAGTGGCTGCTCGGCCTCGCGATCATCGGCCTCGCCCTGCGGTCGCTGCTGCGGAACTGGGACGAGCTCCGGGCGCAGCCGCTCGAGTGGCGCGTCGAGCCGGGCTGGATCATCCTGAGCGCGGTCGTCGTCTGGTTGATGTACGCGCTGCTGATCGCCGCATGGCGGCGCATGCTGTCGGCGTGGGGACGAGGCCTGGACCCGTGGTCGGCGGCCCGGATCTGGACCGTGTCGAGCCTCGGCAAGTACCTGCCGGGAAAGGTGTGGGCGGTGGCGGGAATGGCGGTGATGGCGCAGCGCGCTGGAATCGGCGCCGGCCCGGCGACCGGATCCGCGGTGATCCTCCAGGTGCTCGCGATCGGCACCGGAGCCGCGGTCGCGGCGCTCACCGGGTGGAGCGCGCTTCACGCCGCCTATCCAGGCGCGGGCCTCGGCCTGGCGCTGCTCCTCACGGTTGCCGTCGCCGGCGTGGGTCTGCTCCTGTGGCCCGGTTTCCTGACCCGGGTACTGCGGGTCGCCGCCCCCGACGCCGGACCCGTCGCCCCGCCGGTAGGAGCGGTGGTCTTCGGTATCGCCGCCAACGCGGTCGCGTGGCTCGGCTACGGTGTCGCGCTCTGGCTCCTCGCCCGCGGACTGCTGCCCCGCGCCGGGCTCGGCCTGCTGCCCGCGGTGGCCGTGTTCACCGCGTCGTACCTGGCCGGATTCCTCGCCCTGTTCGCTCCCGGCGGTATCGGGGTAAGGGAAGGAGTGTTCATCCTGATGTTGCAGGGCCCCATCGGCATCGGCGCGGCGACCGCCCTGGCCATCGCCTCCCGCCTCCTGCTCACCGTCACCGAGCTCGGCGCCGCCGTTCCGTTCCTGCTGTTTCCCAGGGAGAGCCCGCGTGTCGCCGGCTGACGAACCTCAGACACTGCTCGAGCCCAAGCACCCTAACGTGTTGGCTCTGGCTGCCTTCGTACTTGCGGCGCTGACGCTCTGTTGGCCCATGCTGGGCGGCGGGTTTCTGCTGGGCGACGACCAGTACGTGGCGGGCTACAGCTACCGGCTGTTCGGCGCCGAGATGTTCCGCGAGACGGGCGCGATCCCGCAGTGGAATCCCTATCTGTTCGGCGGCCTTCCGTTCATCGCCGCGATGCACGGCGACATCTTCTATCCGACCGCGTGGCTCCGCTGGGTCCTGCCGGTCGACACGGCGATGAACCTGGGGTTCGCGATCCATCTGATCCTCGCGGGCTTCGCGATGTACCTGTTCCTGCGCGCGCTGAGGGTCGGGTGGGGAGCCGCCGTGGTCGGGGGCCTGGCCTACGAGCTCACCGGCATCGTCGCGTCGCTCGTGAAGCCGGGACACGACGGCAAGCTGTTCGTCTCGGCGCTCGCGCCACTCGCTTTTCTGGCGCTGCTCCGGGCGATCAGGGGACGGAACCCGGCCGGGTACGCCCTCCTGGCCCTCCTCGTGGGTCTCTGCATCCTGAGCCCGCAATACCAGATGGCGTACTACATGCTCGTCGCCTGTGGCATCTGGACGATCTATCTCACCTTCTTCGATCCCGAGCGGCCGCCCGAGACCCGCTGGCCGATCGCCCTCGGACTGGCGCTCGCCGGCGTCGGCCTGGGAGCGGCGCTCGCAGCGATTCAGGTGCTGCCGTTCCTGGCGTACATCCCGTTCTCGCCCCGGGCCGAGGGAGGGCCCAGCGGCGGATGGGAGTACGCCATCGGGTACTCGATGCCGCCGGAAGAGCTGGTCACCACGGTGCTGCCGCAGTTCAACGGCATCCTCGACAAGTACTGGGGACGCAGCTTCTTCAAGCTGCACACCGAGTACCTCGGGGCCGTGGTGGTCGCGCTGGCCGCGCTGGGACTGGGCGATCGGTCGAGGGCCCGGCTGATCCGCGCCTTCGGCGTGATCGCCATACTCTTCCTCCTGATCGCGCTCGGCGGTTACACCCCGTTCTACCGGCTCTGGTACGAAGTCATGCCCATGATGAAGAAGGTGCGCGCGCCCGGCATGGCCTTCTACCTCGTGGCGCTGCCCGTGGCGGTCTTCGCCGCCTTCGGCGCCGAGCGCCTGTTGCGGAGGGAGGTCTCGCTTCGCGCCGCGTTGGCTCCGCTCGTCGCGCTGGCCGTGCTCGCGCTGCTCGGGGTGGCCGGGGTGCTCGAGAGCGTCGCGACGCTCTTCGTGGCCGAGCAGCAGGCGCCGAGGCTGGCGGCGGCCGCGGCCGACCTGCGGGTCGGTGCGCTGAGGCTCATGGCGGTTGTGGGGATCGCGGCGGGAGTCGTCTGGGCGATCCGGACCGGACGGCTCCGAGGCTATGTCGCGGCGGCGGTGCTCGGCGCCGTCGTGGTGCTGGATCTCTGGAGCATCGACCGCAAGTTCTTCGACTTCAAGCCACCCGCCGCCCAGCTGTTCGCGGACGACGCGATCACCGCCAGGCTGGGGCAGGAGCCCGGGCCGTACCGCGTGCTCGATGTCGGAGTGTACCCCGGCGCGATCCTGATGGCCCACCGGGTGCAGACGGTGCTCGGGTATCACGGCGTGGAGGTCCGATTCTACGACGAGCTGCTCGGCGGCAAGAACGAGTGGCGCAACCTGGGCAACCCCAATCTCCACGATCTCCTTGCGGTGCGTTTCCTGCTGCTGCCCGACTCGCAGGCGGTGCCGGGCTTTCACGCCGTCTCGGGACCGTTGGCGACGCGACACGGCTCGACGGGCATTCTCTACCGGCGGGACACGCTCCCGGACTATGTCCGGATCGTTCCTTCGGCCGCCAAGCTGCCGGAGGACCAGGTCGTCCCGACGGTGATCGATTCACGGTTCCCACGCAACGGCGTCGTGCTGTTCACCGACACGGCGTCGGTGTCGCCCGAGCCGATCCGCGGGGGCGCGCCCGATACCACCGCTGTGCGTGCGCGGCTCCTCGACTGGAAGCCGGGAAGCATGCGGATCGCGCTCGAGGGAAGCGACACCCGGCCGAGGTATCTGCTGGTGAGTGAGACCTGGTACAAGGACTGGCGGGCCCGGGTGGACGGCACCCCGGCACCGGTCCACCGTGGAGACCATGCCCTGATGACGGTCGTGGTGCCGCCCGGTGCCAGGGCGGTGGAGCTCGACTTCGACTCTCCGGAGTACGCCCGAGGCAAGCTGATCAGCCTGCTCGCGCTCCTCGCGATCGGCGGGCTGTATGGGGGTGCCCTCGTGGCCGGCAGAAGGAAGGCCGCCCATGACTGAGCGCGCCCTTGTGGTCGTGCCGACCTACAACGAGGCCATGAACCTGCCGGTGATCGTTCCCCAGATACTGGCGCAGGATCCCCGGATCGATGTGCTCGTGGTGGACGACAACTCGCCCGACGGCACCGGCCGGATCGCCGACGATATGGCGGCTGCCGACCCGCGCATCCACGTGCTGCATCGTCCCGGGAAAAGTGGCCTGGGCAAGGCCTACATCGCGGGCTTTCGCTGGGCGCTGGAGCGCGACTACGAATTCGTCTTCGAGATGGATGCCGACTTCAGCCACGACCCCAAGTTCCTGGGCATCTTCCTGGAGGCGGCGAAAGATGCCGACCTCGTCATCGGGTCGCGGTACAAGTCCGGCGTGAACGTCATCAACTGGCCGATCTCACGGCTGCTGCTGTCGCTCGGCGCGAACCAGTACGCGCGGTGGGTCACCGGACTCCCGATCACCGATTCCACCGGCGGCTTCAAGTGCTTCCGCCGGCGGGTGCTCGAGGCGATCGATCTGGATCGGGTGCGCTCCAACGGCTACTCGTTCCAGATCGAGATGAGCTTCCGTGCCTGGAAGAAGGGATTCCGGCTGGTCGAGATTCCCATCGTGTTCACCGACCGGGTCGAGGGACAGAGCAAGATGAACAAGCGGATCGTGCGCGAGGCCATCTGGATGGTCTGGTGGCTCCGCCTCAAGTCGCTCGCGAGGCAGCTGTGAGAGGTACGATCATCTACAAGATGACCGGCTCGGGCAACGACTTCGTCATGCTCGACGGCCGGTTCACCTCGCCCGAGCGCTGGCCCGCCACCCGGGTGGCGGCGATCTGCGACCGCCGCTCCGGAGTCGGTGCCGACGGCCTGGTGATCCTGACCCCGGACGCGCCGGGGCGGGTCCGGATGACCTACTGGAACTCGGACGGATCCCGGGCCGCCATGTGCGGGAATGCGGCCCTCTGCAGTACCCGGCTGGCCGTCTGGCTGGAGATGGCGGAGTCGGGCGAGCTCTGCCTGCTGACTGATGCGGGCGTGGTTCCTGCCCGCAGCGGCGGCGCCGGAGACGGGGCCGAGATCATGCTGCCGGACGCGGAGCTGCCCGCCGCGGTGCCCGGACTCGACCCGGCGGACGGCGAGCGGTGGCTGTCGTTCGGCACGGTCGGGGTGCCACACCTCATAGTCCGAGTGGACGACATCGAGCGGATCGACGTGGCCCGGCGCGGCCGGGCCCTCCGGTCCGATCCGCGCCTCGGGGAGGCCGGGGCCAACGTCAACTTCGTCGCCCCGGGGCCCGGCGGCGAGCCGTGGGCGATCCGCACCTACGAGCGCGGAGTCGAGGGCGAAACGCTGGCGTGCGGAACGGGAACCGTGGCGGCCGCCCTGGCTCTGGCCGACCGGGGTGAGGCGTCGCTCCCTCTCAGGTTCCGCAGCAGGGGAGGGCCCCAGCTGCTGGTCCGCGCCGAGCTGGACCGGGGCCGAGCGCATGGGGTCTGGCTCGGGGGCCAGGGCCGGCTGCTGTTCCGGGGGGTCTGGGAGGGGATCTGAACCGGTTTTTCCAACAGCCGCACGCGCTATTCCAACCGCAAGTCATTCAACATGTTACAGGATTGAGCAGAGCAGAGCATCCCAGTTCTCCACAGTTTTCCCCAAGCTTACTTAACATAACATATCTTATACGTCGTAGCCTTGGAGCCTAATGAAGAGGGGGACCGTGCGGTCCCCCTCGATGTCCTGCTCTGACGAGTCTGACCCGCCCGGCCCCTCCTACATCTTCCCGTCGGTCAGCTCGGCCAGGCGGACCTTCGCCTCGGTGAAGCTCGAGCTCTTCGGATGCTTCTCGATGACCTCGCGGTACGCCGCCTCGGCCTCTTTGGTCTTCCCGGCCGTCCGGTAAGCCCGCCCGGCGTCGATCAGGTATCGGGCCTGCAGATAGTCCAGGTCCGCGGATTTCGAGGCGTTCATGAAGGCCTCAGCGGCCTCCCCGGGGCGCTTCGAGTTCTCCAGCGCGGTACCCAGGAGCCCGTTGGCCGGCGCCAGATACTTTCGCGGCGGCTTCTTGGCCAGGAAGTCTCGCAATCCTACGGCCGCCAGCTCGGCCTGGCCGTTGACCAGTCGGACCTGGTTCAGTGTGATCACGGCCTCCGTGGCGGCGTCGGTGCCGCCATAGGTCTCGATCAGGCGCTGGAGCTCGCTGGACGCGAGCGGCAGGTTGCCCGCCTCCGCGGCGGCCCGCGCCTGGTTGAGACTCCTGGCCGCGAACTGCTCCTTGCGCTGGCCGCTGGTCCAGACCGCCCATGCGACCACGCCGAGGAGCAGCACCGCAAGTACCAGCGCCCCGATCAGGCGCTTCTTGTCGCGGTACCATACCTTGGGCGTCTCGGCCGTGTCGGCCGTGGTCGTCTGTCCTCGAGTCGTCGCTTCCACCATTGTAGCCATGTCGTGTCACGAGTGAAGTTGAATTGTGCCGGTCGAGCTCCGACGTCCGAGTGCCCCCGGCGTGACTCGAACACGCGGCCAACAGTTTAGGAAACTGCTGCTCTATCCATCTGAGCTACGGGGGCTGGAATGCACCTTGCCGCAGCCTGTAAAGATGCCATGCCGGGGGGTCTTCGGGCAACCCGCCGCGCCCCTGCCCGACCCCCGCGGAGCCCTATACCGAGGCCAGGATCTGGCAGAACTCCCCCTCCAGCCGCTGCCGACCCTTCAGCACCGAGATCTCGAGCAGAAACGACCACCCCACCACCTCGGCGCCCAGCTTCCGGGCCAGTCGGCCGGCCGCCTCGGCCGTCCCTCCGGTCGCCAGGACGTCATCCACCACCAGCGCCTTGCTCCCGGCAGGAAGGCCGTCCCGGTGGCACTCCAGGGCGTCGGTGCCGTATTCCAGCGCGTACTGCTCGCTCACACGCTCCCAGGGCAGCTTTCCCGGCTTCCGCGCCGGCACGAACCCCGCCCGGAGCACGGTCGCGACGGCGCCCCCGAGAATGAAGCCCCGGGCCTCGATGCCGAGAACGTGCGTCACTCCACGCGAGGCGAACGGCTCCGCCATGCCCGCCACCACGTCGTGCAGGAGGGCGGCGTCGCCGAGAACCGGGGTGATGTCCTGGAAGACGATCCCGGGCTTGGGGTAGTCCCTGATGGGCCGGAGGGCGCCGCGGACCCGTCCCTCCAGCCTGGTGGTGGCGCTCATCGAATGTCGAAGCTCCTCGAGGAAACGTTCTCGTTCACGCCGTCCTGGCGCTCCAGTCCTTCCACGCTCGCGTGGGCCGGACCCGCTCGCAGCACCTCTTCCAGCCGTGCGATCGCCTCCGCGGCGTCGGCGGCCGCGACGACCTCCACCCTGCCGTCGGGCAGGTTCCGGGCGTAACCACCCACCCCCAGCGTGCGTGCGTGGCGGGCGACGAACCAGCGGAACCCGACGCCCTGTACCACACCGGAGACGAGAAACCGGGTGATCACGCGGGCCGGCTTCTCCTGGCGCGCATCGCCTCGACCAGGATCGGGACCACCGAGAGCGCCACGATGGCCAGGATCACCAGGGTGAAGTTCTTTCTGACCGCCGGAATGTTGCCGAAGAAGTACCCCGCCGGCACGAAGAGGCCGACCCAGAGCACCGCCCCGATGACATTGTAGGTGATGAACTTCGGGTAGCTCATCGCGCCCACCCCGGCCACGAACGGGGCGAAGGTGCGGATGATCGGCACGAAGCGGGCGAGGATGACGGTCTTCCCGCCATGCTTCTCGTAGAACGCGTGGGTGCGGTCGAGGTAGTCCTTCCGGAGGAATTTGACGTTCCCGCTGAAGGCGCGCGGCCCGATCCAGGCGCCGACCCAGTAGTTCACCGTGTCACCCAGGATGGCCGCGCCGGTCAGGAGCACGACCAGCAGCCAGAGATCCAGGGCCCCCAGCGCGGCGAAGGTGCCGGCCGCGAAGAGCAGCGAGTCTCCCGGGAGAAACGGCGTCACCACCAGCCCGGTCTCGGCGAAGACGATGAGAAAGAGGATGAGGTGGGTCCAGACCCCGTAGTCGGCGATGATCCGGCTCAGGTGCTGGTCGAGGTGCAGGAACAGGTCGATGAAGGACCGCAACAACTCCATGCCGATCTCCGGGCTTTAGCGGAAGCCGAATTCACCGAGCAGCGGCACGAACCGCACGTCGGCTACGGTGGTGGTCCGGAGCTCGTCCCCTTCCCGGCGGACCAGCGTGAGCGACTGGTTGGCGCGATCGCCGAGCGGGATCACCATCCTGCCGCCCGGTGCGAGCTGCTCCACCAGTGGGGCCGGGATCTCCGGCGAGGCCGCCGCGACCAGGATCGCGTCGTAGGGCGCGAAGGGCCGCCATCCCAGGGTGCCGTCGCCCACCAGCACGGTGACGTTCCGGATCCCGGCCGCCTCCAGCGCGTCGCGTCCCCGCTGCGCGAGGAGCGGGATCCGCTCCACGCTGAATACCGAGTCGCACAGCATCGCGAGCAGCGCGGTCTGGTAGCCCGAGCCGGTTCCGATCTCCAGCACGCGCTCGCGGCCCCGGAGACCAAGCAGCTCCAGGTAGCGTGCCTGCACCCACGGCTGGGAGATCGTCTGGCTGCTGCCGATCGGCAGCGCCGCGTCGTCGTACGCCCGGTGCCGCACGCTCTCCGGCACGAAGAGATGTCGCGGCACCATGCGCACGGCGCGGAGCACCGCCAGGTCGCGGATTCCCTTCCGCTGCAGGGTCTCCACCAGCTGGGCGCGGTAGCCGCCGTAGCCGTCCCCCTCCCCTACCCCTCCAGCGACCATCCGCGCACGGTCTCGAGCAGGGAGTAGTTCGTGAGGTCCATGTGGAGCGGAGTGACCGAGATGAAGCCCTCGGCCACGGCGAGATGATCGGAGTTCTCCCCGCCGGTCCAGGTGATGGTCCCGCCGCCGATCCAGAAGATCTCCCGGCCCCACGGGTCCTTCATGCGGGTCAGCGACTCGGAGAAGAAGCGGCTGCCGAGCTTGGTGACCTGGATGCCGCGCACCTCGGCGGCCGGGATCCCGGGCAGATTGATGTTGAGCAGCGTCTGCTCCGGAAAGTTGGGGACGCCTACGATCCTCCGGACCAGCTGCAGCAGCAGGTCGCGGTACGTGGCCATGGTCTCCGGGTGGTTCCCGGAGAACGAGATACCGATGCCGGGCACGCCCAGGGTGACCGCCTCCATGGCCGCGGCCACCGTGCCGGAGTAGAGCACGTCCTCGCCCATGTTGGGCCCGTGATTCACCCCGGAAAAGACGAAGTCCGGCCGCTCCGGCATCAGGGCCTGAATCGCGAGCATGGCGCAGTCGGTCGGCGTACCGTCGATCTGCCAGGCCCCGTCCGGCCGCCGGGCGGGACGCAGCGGCCGATGGAGGGTCAGTGAATGCGAGGTCCCGCTCTGCTCCCGGTCCGGCGCCACCACCGTAACGTTGGCGACCTCGCGGCAGACGTCCGCAAGCAGCGCCAATCCCGGCGCCAGGATGCCGTCGTCATTGGTGACGAGGATGTTCATGGGGGGCAAGATAGCGAGGCCGCGTGGAGGGCGTCGGCCCGCGTCAGCGCCCTCCGGACTTGCCGCCCCGGTGTCCCGCGGGAGCGGCGGCCGGCGGCGCCGCGGGAGCGATCGGGGCGGCCTTGCCGTCCAGAATCGCGATCACCGCCTCGACCGCCGCACGTGCCTCGCCCGCCAGCTCCGCCTCGAACGCCTTGCGCGCGCTCGCCCGCAGCTCGCCGGTCCGGCGGTACTGATCGATCCGCTGCCGCGCGCCGTCGATGGTGTACTTCTCGGTGTAGAGCAGCTGCTTCACCAGCATGATCAGCTCCACCTCCTTGCTCTTGTAGACCCGGTTTCCCGACCGGTTCTTCGCCGGGTTGAGGAAGCGGAACTGGCTCTCCCAGTAGCGGAGCACGTGGGGCTTGAGATCGGTGAGCGAGCAGACCTCGCCGATCGAGTAAAATTCCTGCACCTGACGGGAAGTGCTCATCGCCCTTGCCTCATCGCCATTGCTCCGACTTGAGTTCGCGACCCATCAGCTCGGTGATCGCCTCGCGGGGCGCCCGGCCTCGAAACAGCACTTCGCAGACCTGCTCGATGATCGGCAGCTCGATGCCGACTCGCCTGCCGAGCGCCGCCCCGGCCAGCGAGGTGTTCGCGCCTTCGGCGACGCTGCGGTGGCCGGCCCGGTACTCCTCGAAGCTCTGACCCTTCGCCAGCGCCACGCCCAGGGTGCGGTTGCGGCTCAGGCTGCCTGTCGTGGTGAGCACCAGATCGCCCATGCCCGCGAGACCGGCGAAGGTGAGAGGGTCCGCCCCCATGGCGACGCCCAGCCGGGTGATCTCGGCGAGTCCCCGCGTGATGAGCGCGGCGCGAGGGTTGTGTCCCATCCCCAGCCCCTCCGCGATCCCCGCGGCGACGGCGATCACGTTCTTGAGCGCGCCGGCGAGCTCGACCCCGATCACGTCGAGGTTGCGGTAGACCCGGAAGACCGGAGTCGCGAAGACCTCCTGCGCCGCTCGGGCGGTCGCCTCCTCGGCCGCCGCCGCGACCACCGCGGTCGGCTGCCCCTCGCAGACTTCGGCCGCGAAGCTCGGTCCCGACAGCACCGAGAACCGGACCTGCGGAAGGCACTCGGCGAACACCGCCGACATCAGCGCCAGCGTGTCGGTCTCGATGCCCTTGGTGGCGCTCACCACCAGCGTGCCCGGCGCCACCACCCCCTCGAGTCCTCGGATCACGCCGCGGACCGCATGGCTCGGAGGCGCCGAGACGACGACGTCGGCGCCGGCGACGGCCTCCCGCGCGTCACTTGTCGCACGGATCGATGGGGAGAGCCGCACCCCCGGGAGAAACAACCGGTTCTCCCGCAAGCGGCTCACCGCCTCCACCACCTCGGGCTCGTAGGCCCACAGGCGCACCGCGTGGCCCTTGGTGGCGAGGAGATTGGCGAGCGTCGTGCCCCAGCTCCCCGCCCCCAGTACGGCGACCTCCGTCACGGACGGGCGGGCGGCGCTGCCCGGCGGCCGAACCGGTTCTCGGTGCCGTTCAGCAGGCGCCGGATGTTTGCGCGGTGCAGCCAGATGATCGCAGCGGCGACCAGGGCGTCGAGCCAGAGGATCTCCGGCCGGTCGGGCCGCTCGAGCAGGTAGACCGCCACCGGCAGGACGGCGGCGGCCACGATGCTCGCCAGCGACACGTATCCGGTGAGCGCGACGAGCACCAGCCAGACCAGCGCCGCGACGCCCAGCGCCAGCGGCGTGAGCCCCAGCATGACGCCGGCCGCCGTGGCGACCCCCTTCCCGCCGCGAAAGCGCACGAACACCGAGAACACGTGGCCCACGATCGCCGCGATCCCGCACGCCAGTGCGAAGAGCTGGGAGTCCGATGCCTGCGGCGCGAAGACCAGCACCGGCACGGCGCCCTTCGCGATGTCGAACAGTGCGACCGGGATCGCATACCGCGCGCCGAGGGTCCGGTAGACGTTGGTCGCACCGAGGTTCTTGCTTCCATGCTCGCGGAGGTCGATGCCGCGAAAGAGCCGGCCCGCGAGGTAGCCGGTCGGAATGGCACCGACGAAGTAGGAGGCGAGCAGGCAGAGCGCGGCCGCGGCCGTCACCGCGGAGCGCCCCGGCTGGTGAACTTGAGGCGCAGCGGCGAGCCGGTGAACGGCCACGCCTCACGAAAGCCGTTCGCCAGGTACCGCTGGTACGACTCGGGCACGTCGTCGGGACGATTGCTCACGATCGCGATGGTCGGAGGCGCGGTGCCGATCTGTGAGGCGTAGAGCAGCTTCACCTCTTCGCCCGGCTTCTGGGGCGGACCGCTGCGCTCCAGCAGGGATGCCAGCACCCGGTTCACCTCCGCCGTGGAAACGCGCCGCTGCCGCTCCTCCGCCACTTCGAGGATCAGGTCGAGCACCTTGCGCGCCCGCAGGCCGGTCAGCGCCGAGACGTAGACGAACGGCACGTGTCGGAGGAACGGCGCCTTGGCGATGAGCTCCTCCTGTCCGCGATGCGCGGTGTTGGCATCCTTCTCCTCCACCAGGTCCCACTTGTTCACCGCGACGATCAGTCCGCACCCGCGGTCCCACGCCTCCGTCGCGATCCGGAGATCCTGGTTGTGCAGTCCCAGGGTGGCGTCCACCACCAGCACGCAGACCTCGGCCCGCTCGACGGCGCGCTCGGTGCGCAGCGTGGAGTAGAACTCGAGATCATCTTGTACTTTAGCCCTGCGACGTAACCCTGCGGTGTCAATGAAGTTGAGGTTCTTACTTCGATAGCGCAAGAGGGAGTCGATCGCATCGCGGGTGGTGCCGGCCTCCGCCGCGACGACGTGTCGCTCCTCGCCCAGCAGTCGGTTGACCAGGGAGGACTTGCCCACGTTGGGTCGTCCGACGACGGCGACGTCGATGGTGTCTTCCGATTCGGCGGGGTCGTACGGCGGAAGCCGCTCGACCACGGCGTCGAGCAGGTCCCCGCTCCCCTTCCCCACCGCCGCGCTGACGCCGAGGGGCTCCCCGAAGCCGAGCTCGTAGAAGTCGAGCTGCGCCGTGCTGCGCTCGAGATCGTCGAGCTTGTTCACCGCGAGCACGACTGCGCCCTGGGCCCGCCGGAGCCGCTCGCTGATCGCCTGGTCCACCGGGTGCACGCCCTCCTTGCCGTCCACCAGGAACACGACGACGTCGGACTCGGCGAGCGCGAACTCCACCTGCTGCCGGATGGCGCGATCCATGGAGTCGTCCGATTCCGGGACCAGTCCGCCGGTATCCACCACCCAGAAGCGGCGCCCCTGCCACTCGGCGTCGCCGAAGTGCCGGTCCCTCGTCGTGCCCGGCCGGTCGGACACGATGGCCGGACGCCCCCCGAGAATGCGGTTGAACAGGGTGGACTTCCCCACGTTGGGCCGGCCGACGATGGCGACGGTGGGCTTGCTCATGCGGCGGGCTCCAGTGCGTCGGCGAAGTCCTTCGAGAAGCGGATCTCGACGGGGGATGCCGCGGCGAGCAGCTCGGCGCTCATGCCGTCCATGAACAGCCCGTCGTCGTTCACGCACTCGCCCGGGAGGAGCGCGAGGTCGAGGTCGGCCCGGCCCCGGAGGGTCTCCTGCACCGCGGTGCCGGGCAGCAGCCCCGCGGTGGTGACCGACGCTCCGAACAGCGTGTTCACCACCGGCAGCAGCTCGAAGTGAGCGCCGGTCACCCGGGCCAGCGGCTCGAGCACCATGGGCATGAGCCGGCTCATCGCGGTCCCGGTGACCACGCCGACGCGGCGTCCCGCCCATCCGGTGATCGCGGCGGCGCGAGCCTCGATCCGCTGCTGCAGCCATCGCACCGCTCCCACGCCGTTCTCCACCTGGTCGAAGCCGTCGTAGATGGCGGCCGGCGGAAGCTCCACCCCGGCCCGGAGGTAGAGCTCGTCCGCCCCGAAGGCCCAATGCGTGCCACGCTCGGCCAGCGCGACGGCGGCCCGCTCTTCCACCAGCGCGATCGCGCCCCGGCACTCCTCGGTCGTCGGCTCGCGCACCAGATGATGCTTGCTGTACTCGGTGAGCCCCACCGGCACCACCGAGCAGCCCAGGACGGCGGGGCCGAACCGGTACAGCTCGCGCAGCGTCTGCCGCAGCACCTCGCCGTCGTTGACACCGGGCGACATGACCACCTGGGTGTGGAACTCGATGCCATGGTCGGCGAAGTGCCGCAGCTGCTGAATGATGTCGGGGGCGGTGGGATTGCGGAGGAGATATCGGCGCACGGTGGGATCGGTCGCGTGCACCGACACGTACAGCGGCGACAGCCGGTACTCGATGATCCGCTCGGCGTCCCTCGGCTTCAGGTTCGTGAGGGTGGCGAAATTGCCGTATCGGAACGAGAGCCGGTAGTCGTCATCCCGGATGTACAGCACCTCCCGCAGCCCGTCGGGCAGGCCGTCGACGAAGCAGAAGTCGCAGCGGTTGGCGCAGCGCCGGATCCGAGCCGGCTCGAGCGACACGCCGAGCGGCTCCGTCAGGGGGCGCTCGATGTCGAACTCGATCTCCTCGCCGTCCGGCTGCCTGACGTGCAGCAGGAAGCGCTCCTCCGCGGTGAGGAACTCCCAATCCAGGAAGTCCTCCAGCTCGCGGCCGCCCACCGAGAGAAGCTCCGTCCCCTCCCGGAGCCCCAGCTCGCTCGCGATCGAATCCGGCTGTACCGCGGTCACCCTGATCATGCGTCCCCGATTTCGGCGTCTCCGGCGCAAGTGCGTCGGCAGGCGGAGAAGATCGTCGATCAGCGTGGTAAATTCAAGACTTGCGGCCACTTCAGCACGGAAGCCCGAAGTAGCTTCTCAGGTATCGCTGGAAGATTCGGTGCGGGCGTAGCTCCCGTCCGCCTGGAGGGCCCAGGCCTGCGGATCCGCCAGCTCGCGGGTGAGGAGGGCGTCGAGAGTCGCCCGGGCGTCGGGGTCGCTCACCGGTGTGACCACCTCGACCCGCCGGCGCAGGTTCCGCGGCCGCCAATCGGCCGAGCCGATGGCGTACTCGTCCGCGCCGGCGTTTCCGAAGTGGTAGATCCTGGCGTGCTCGAGAAATCGGCCGAGCCGGCTGACGACGTGAATGCGCTCGGAGTGGCCCGGCACGCCGGGCCGCAAGGTGCAGAGGCCGCGCACGACCAGATCGATGGCCACCCCCGCACGGGAGGCGCGGTAGAGTGCCTGAATCACTTCGGTGTCGGCCAGTCCGTTGAGCTTTGCGCGAATCCGCCCGGGGCGGCCCGCCCGGGCATGCTCCGCCTCCCGCTCGATGCGCTCCAGCAGCCACGGCAGCAGTCCCTCCGGCGCGACGGCGATGCGCCGCGAGCCACCCGCCGGCCCGCGGCTGGAGCCGGTGAGCTGGTTGAAGAGATCGTGCACGTCCGCGCCCAGGTCCGGATCGGCGGAGAAGAGCGACAGATCGGTGTAGACCTTCGCGGTGGCGGCGTTGTAGTTCCCGGTGCCGATATGGACGTACCGGCGCAGGCCATCCTCCTCTCGGCGCAGCACCAGGCCCACCTTCGCGTGGTTCTTGAGCCCGACCACCCCGTACACCACCGTGCCGCCCGCCTCCTCCAGCCGCCGCACCCACCCCACGTTGCGGGTCTCGTCGAAGCGAGCCTTGAGCTCGACGAAGAGCGCCACCTCCTTCTTGCGCTCGAGGGCCTTGGTGAGCGCGTCCACGATCGGCGACCGCTCTCCCACGCGATAGAGCGTGAGACGGATCGCCACCACCGCCGGGTCGTCGGCGGCGTCCGCGAAGAAGCGCGCCGTCGTGTCCGCGAATGCCTCGTAGGGGTGGTAGACCAGCGCATCCTTCCGGCGCAGCATGCTCCACAGGTCGCGCTCCGCCGCCCACGGATTGCGGCTCTCGAATGGAGCGTAGCGTCCGTTGGGCACCGGTGCGCCCATGAGCTCGCGGAGCGCGCGCAGGTCCACTGGTCCCTCGATCTCCACCAGGTCCTGCTCCCGCACGGCGGCCGCGTCGGCGCCCCGCTCGAAGCGCAGCTCCCAGAGCAGCCGCTCCCGGAGCGGCTGCGGCATCACCCGCTCCACCTCGACCCGCACGATCGGGTTGGCCGCCCGGCGCCCCACCGACTCCTCGATCGCCTGCAGCAGGTTGCCGGCGTCCTCGTCCGAGAGATCCAGCTCCGCGGCCCGGGTGAGCCGGAAGACCCAGGCTCCCTCGATCTGCCGCTCGGGATAGACGAGATGAAGGTTGGCGCGGACCACGTCCTCGAGGAGAATGAAGTCGCTCGAGTCGGGGATCGGGAGGAATCGGGAGACCCGCTCGGGCAGCCGCAGGTAGGCGAAGTGCAGCGGCCCGGTCCGGGAGTCCTGGAGCACCACGGCGAGCAGCGGCGTCAGGTGCGGCATCACCGGCACCGAGAAACCGGGGCTCACCGTGATCGCGCGAGGGATCAGGAGCGGAAAGATCTCGCGCTGGAACTGCGCCTCGAGCAGCGCCCGGGCGGTGGGCGCGAGCTCGCGCCAGCTTCGAAGCCGGATCCCCGCGCCCGCCAGCGAGGCCAGGCATGCGGCGAGCACGCGCTCCTGGCGCGCCAGCAGCGCCCGGACCCGGATGCCGATCGCCTCGAGTA
>CAMPKP010000034.1 GCA_946887295.1 uncultured Gemmatimonadota bacterium
TGCCCAGCGCCGGCCCTGCCCAGCGCCGGCCCTGCCGTGCGCCAACCCTGCGCCGGTGACATCTTGCACCCGGCGCCATACGTTGACGGAGTGGATGGACTCGGAACCTGGGCGGCTCCCACGTGCCGGAGGAGTACGCCGAGCTGCGGGCGCTCGAGGCGCGGGCGGCGCAAGCCGCGGACGGCGCAAGCTGCGATTCTTATTCACAGGCTCGGCACGGCCGGGGCGACTTCACCCGGCCGCGCCATGAGCCCTCACCCATTCCTGGAGACCCGATGACCCGACGCGACGACCAGCGAATCGCGGCCCTCGCGAAGAAGAATGCTGCCAAGGTGAAGCCGCCGCGGCAGGAGCAGGCGGCCGACTTCGATCCTACGCTCCGTCAGCGCGCTCCCGAGCAGGACTCGGAGACAAAGCGGCTCTTCAAGGAGATGAAGCGCCGCGAGTTCTAGGCCCGCGAGCTCCAACCTTCGCCGCATGTCGACCTACCCGCCCGTCGCGCTCCGCTGATGGCCGAGAACCGCAACGTCAGCGCCGGCCTGTTGCTGTACCGGCGGGTCCCCGGCGGCCTCGAGGTGTTTCTCGCCCATCCTGGCGGGCCCTTCTGGAGCGGACGCGACCTCGGGGCGTGGACCATTCCCAAGGGACTGGTCGCGCCGGGCGAGGAGCTGCTCGACGCGGCAATCCGCGAGTTCCAGGAGGAGACCGGGATCACTCCTCGCCCGCCCTTCCTGCCGCTCGGCAGCGTGCGGCAGAAGGCCGGCAAGGTGATCCATGCCTGGGCCTGGGAGGGCGATGCCGACGCCTCCGCGATCGTCAGCAACACCACCAGCTGCGAGTGGCCCCGGGGCTCGGGTCGCTCCCTCACCTTCCCCGAGGTGGACCGCTGCGCCTGGTTCCAGCCCGATGCCGCGCGCGCCAAGCTCAACCCTGCGCAGGCCGAGTTGATCGACCGCCTGGAGGCCGCGCTCGGCCCGGCTGCCTGAGGCCTCGCGCTCCGTTGGCTTGAGCCTGAGACCGGGCTATCCTGGGAAAGCGGCCGGACGGACCGGCCCGAACGCGAGGAGGTCACGATGCCAGCAGGCGCGAACGTCATACGGGCGCTGGGCGGAGGAACCGTCGGCGCGCTCGCCCTGACCGGGTTGCACGAGCTCACCCGCCGTACGGTTCCCCACGCGCCGCGGATGGACGTCATTGGCATGCGCGCGCTGTCGCGCACGGTGCGCGCGCTCGGAAGACGGCCAGCACGCGGCGGTCGGCTCTACCGGCAGACGCTGTGGGGCGATCTGCTGAGCAATTCGCTCTACTACAGCCTCGCGGCGGCGGCAGGGCCCCGCGCGGCCGGACGCGGACTGCTTCTCGGCGCCGCGGCGGGCGTCGGCGCGGCGGCGCTTCCGCCGGTGCTCGGGCTCGGGCGGTCGCCCGGCTCCAGGTGGCCCGCCACTCCTCTGATGACGGTCGCGCTCTACACGGCCGGAGGCCTCGCCGCCGCGGCCGCGGGGCGCGCGCTGGGCAGGAGCGAGCCGGCTCGAGGCCGCGATCAACCGCAGGCGCACGCCGGCTGACCGCCACGCCCGGGAGGTCGCCGCGATGATCGTCTACCTGTGCAGCGCGCGGGCGTCGGCCACCATCGGAGCGGCGCTCCGGGTGGACGGCGGCGTGGTGCGCGCCATTCCCTGAACTCAACCGCCAGAGGCAATCGACGTGCGAGTGATGGTGGTAGGTGCCACGGGCACCATCGGACGCGCCATCGTCGAGGCGCTTCACGGACGCCATGAGGTGATCGAAGCGTCGCACACAAAGGCGAGCGAGCGGGTGGACCTCCAGGACCCCGCCTCGATCCGGGATCTCTACCGGCGTGTGGGGCAGCTGGACGCGGTGGTGAGCGCGGCGGGCGAGGCGGCATTTAAGCCGTTCTCCGAGCTCACCGACGCCGACTACGACCTGAGCCTCAGGAATAAGCTCATGGGCCAGGTCAACCTGACCCGCTACGGGGTGGCCAACGTCCGCGACCGCGGGGCGTTCATTCTCACCAGCGGGATCCTCGCCCAGTCGCCTTCGCCCGAGAGTGCCGCGGTGAGCCTGGTGAACGCCGGGATCGAGGGATTCGTGCGCGCCGCCGCGCTCGGGTTGCCGCGCGGGATCCGCATCAACGCCGTGAGCCCGGAGTGGGTCTCGGAGACATTGGCCGAGATGGGCCAGAATCCGGCCAACGGGATGCCGGCCAGGGACGTAGCCCGCGTGTACGTGGACACGCTGCAGAGCGCGCGCAGCGGCGAGGTGGTGCCGGCGGTCCGATGACGCCGTTCTACCTGCTGGACGTCTTCACCACCGAGCCCTTCACCGGCAATCCCCTCGCCGTCGTGGCGAACGCCGACGGCCTCACCACCGAGCGGATGCAGCGCGTCGCGGGCGAGTTCAACCGGACCGAGACGACCTTCGTCCTGAGTCCGACGCTGGCCGAGGCCGACTGGCGGCTCCGGTCGTTCACCGCGGCCGGCACCGAGGTGTTCGGCATCGGCCACAACGCCCTCGGGGCGTGGTGGTGGCTCGCGACCTCCGGGCGCCTGACCCTGGACGCGCCGAGCCGGACCTTCACCCAGGAGATCGACGGCGGCACCTTCCGGATCGAGATTCGGTCCGAGAGGGGACGAGTGCTGTGGGTGAGCATGGCCCAAGGCGAGCCGGTCTTCGGGGCGGTGGTGGGCGGTATCTCGCCGCTCGCCTCGACGCTGGAGCTGGGGGACGCGGAGCTGTCGGTCGGCCGCCTCCAGGCGCAGGTCGTCTCGACCGGCGTCCCCCACCTGCTCGTGCCCGTGAGGGACCAGGAAGCGCTCGACCGGGCCAGTCCCAGGGCCGAGGCGCTCGCCGCATACCTGCGGTCCGTCGGCGCGCAGGGCTGCTATCTCTTCTGTCTGGACCCTCTCGACCCGGACGCTCCGGTTCAGGCCCGCTTCTTCGGGCCGAACGTCGGCATAGCGGAGGACCCCGCGACGGGCAGCGCGGCCGGCCCCCTTGCGGCCTATCTCGCCGCGCGCAGCCTCGCGTCGGACCGGCGGCCGGTCGTCATCGAGCAGGGCCGGGCCATGGGGAGACCCAGCCGCATCGAGGTCCGGATGAGCGGTGGCGGAGTCCGGGTGTCGGGACATGCGGTCCTGGTGGCGGAGGGCGGCCTCAGACTCTGACGGCGCAGGATGGCCCCGAAAGGCGGCGAAGCGATGACATCGACTCGATGGAGCCGACTGTTGCTCGTTACGGGTCTCCCGCTGGCCGCCTCACCCATGAGGGGGCAGACCACGCTCGATTCGGTGGACCACTACGTGCGCGCCGAGCTTGCCCGGCAGCGGATTCCCGGGATGTCGGTGGTCGTGCTCCGGGGAGACAGCGTGCTGCTGGCGCGAGGATACGGCTTCGCCAATCTCGAGCATCGGGTGCCCGCCACCGACAGCACCGTCTACCAGTCCGGGTCGGTGGGCAAGCAGTTCACCGCGGCCGCCATCGTCACCCTCGCACGCGAGGGCCGGCTTCGCCTCGACGACCCCATCCGCAAGTACCTGCCTGAAGGGGCGCGGGCATGGCGGCCCATCACGATCCGCCACCTGCTGACCCACACCTCCGGCATACCGGACTACGCCGACAGTACCATGGATTACCGGCGCGATTACACCGAGGAGCAGATGATCGCTCTGGCGGCCCGCCTGCCGCTGCAGTTCCCCCCGGGCGCCACCTGGAGCTACAGCAACACGGGCTATGCCCTGCTGGGCTTCATCATCCGGCGGGTGACCGGGAAGTTCTACGGCGACTACCTGCGGGAGGTGACCTTCCAGCCGCTCGGGATGCGCACCGCACGGATCATCTCCGAGAGCGACATCGTGCCGAACCGCGCCGCCGGCTACCGGCTGGTCGACGGCGAGCCGAAGAACCAGGAGTGGGTGTCGCCTACGCTCAATACGACGGCCGACGGCTCGCTCTATCTCTCGGTGCTGGACCTGGCGCGGTGGACGGTCGGGCTGAATCACGCGCGGGTCCCCGACAGCGCGGGGCTGCGGGAGAGCTGGACCCCGGTCCGGCTGAACGATGGCGGCACCTACCCCTACGGGTTCGGCTGGATGGTGGACGACCAGCGCGGCCGGCTTCGCATCGGGCACACCGGGGCGTGGCAGGGGTTCCGGACCAGTCTTCAGCGCTACCCCGAGTTCGACCTGACCGTGATCGCGCTGGCGAACCTCGACGCCGCGCTCCCCGCCGCGATCACCTACGGGATAGCGGGCATCCTCGAGCCCGAGCTGCTCCCGCCGCACATGCTGCCGGTCAGCGATCGGGGGCCGCCCGAGCCGGTGGCCGCGCTGCTCCACGCGATCGCCGCAGGCAAGGCGTCGGCCAAGCTGGCGCCGGGGCTTCGGGGCTTCGCTTCGAAGGCGGTGCGCGACGAGTGGCGCGGGAGCCTGGCCGAGGTGAGCGAGTGGGAGCCGCTCGGCTGCGACCTCGTGAGCGGCCGGGGTCTGTCCCGGCTCGGCGCCCGCATCGAGCGGACCTGCTACGCGCGCGCGACGGGCCGCGAGTCGCGGCTGCTCGCCTCGGTGGACTACACCGCGGACTGGCATGCGGCAGCGGTGGACGCGTACTCGTACTGACACGATGATCGTCATCGAGACGCTGCACCACGTCAGTATCACCGTGACCGACCTCGGCCGCGCGAAGCGCTTCTACGCCGGCGTGCTGGGCCTGGAGGAGATCGCCCGCCCGGCCTTCGACTTCCCCGGCGCGTGGTATCGGCTCGGGGACCGCCAGCTCCATCTCATCGTCCACCCCGCCCTGACGCCGCGGGGCACCGGCGAGATCGACTCGCGGGACGGCCACTTCGCCATCCGGGTCCGGAGCCATCGCGCGACCCGCGCGCATCTCGAGGCCGCCGGTGTGCGCTTCGAAGACCGCCCGCGGAACCGGACCCCCTGGCCGCAGATCTACCTGAGCGACCCCGACGGAAACGTCATCGAGCTGAACGCCGACCGGCTGGACTGATCGCGTGCTTTCCGGCGATACGCCGGCGCGATATCCTTCACGGCCCGACCAGCAACCGACCGCCACAAGGAGCTTCGATGGGTGCCACCTCCGCCGAGCCAGTGGAGAGCTCGCCCGGACTCGACGCGGTCCGCTCGCTCCTCATTCCGGGAGAGCGGCTGGAGTCCTACGCCGTCCAGCGGCGGCTCTTCGCCCTCACCCACCGGCGGCTGGTGGTCGGCGCGACGAGCGGGCGGCTGATCGCCGTGCATCGAGGGCTGGTGAGCGGATTCATGGTGCAGGACATCCGCTGGCAGGATCTCCGCGACGCGCAGCTCCAGGTCGGCATCTTCGGCGCGACGCTCACCATTTCGGCGGATCATGGCGACGATCTCGCGGGCGCGACGGGCGCCGCGCGAAGCTATGGCTTCGCGGGCCTGCGGAAGGAGCAGGCGCAGCAGGTCTACCGCATCTGCCAGGCCCAGGAGCAGGCCTGGCGCGAGAAGCGGCGGGTGCGGGAGCTGGAGGAGCTTCGGGCCAAGTCGGGCGGCGTGCACCTCGCCGGCCTGTCGGGGCTGCCGGGGGGCGGGGGAGAGGACGCCTCCCGCTCACCGCAGGCCCGGCTGCAGCGGGCAAAGGAGATGCTCGACCAGGAGCTGCTGACCGACGCGGAGTACGAGCAGGTGAAAGCGAGGATCCTGGGGGAGCTGTGACATGGATTTCCCCCTGCCCGCGCACTACCTTGACCTCCCCGCCTCCGGGGCGGGCTCACGCTTTCGGGAGATGGAGATGCCGCTGTTCGTGGTCCGGCACAATCATGCCGGGGAGCGCTGCCCGGCGCAGGATCCCTACATGGGAGCGATGCTCCTGAACCACCTGAGCCGGCCCAACGTGCGGCGGCACGGAGTCGAGATCCTGGGCGAGGCCGTGGTGCAGGGTGAGCACACGATGTTCCTCATCGCCGAGGCGACCGACGAGGCCCGGCTGCGCGAGTTTCTCCAGCCGTTCCAGATGGCCGGCAGCCTCGACATCTACCCGGCGTCCACCTGCGCCCGGGTGGTGGCCAGCGGAGGATGCGGCGCGCCCCTGCCGACCGGCGACGTCGTGCCCGCCCTCGATCCCGAGGAGATCTGCCAGCACGCCATCGACGCGGGTCTCCTGGTCCACCGTGCGCACCCGCTCAATTGCGAGACCCCGCTCCCGGAGCTGGTCGGCGGGGTGGTGATGCCCACCGCACGGTTCTACGTGCGGAACAACTTCCCGATTCCCAATCTCGATGCCGGCGGCTTCCGCCTTCACGTGGGCGGACTGGTCGAGCGCCCCCTCACGCTGAGCCTGCGCGACCTCCACAACATGCGCTCGCACGCGGAGGTGGTGACGCTGGAGTGCGCGGGCAACGGCCGCACCCAGTTCGACCCGCCCGTGCCGGGGGAGCGGTGGCACTTCGGCGCGGTGAGCACGGCGGAGTGGAGCGGCGTGCCGCTGGCCGACATCCTCGACCGCGCCGGGGTGCGCTCCAGCGCCCGCGAACTCCGCTTCCGCGGCGCCGACGGCGGCGAGGTGGACAACAAGCGCGGGAGCATCCGGTTCGAGCGGAGCCTCCCGGTGGACGAGGCGCGTGACGCCGGCGCCATCCTCGCCTACGCGATGAACGGCGAGCCGCTCCCCATCCAGCACGGCTTTCCGCTCCGGCTCGTGGTTCCCGGCTGGTACGGCGTGGCCTCGGTCAAATGGCTGACCGAGATCGAAGCGACCGACCAGCCGTTCGAGGGGCACTACCAGACGGAGAAGTACGTCTACTACTGGAACCGGGACGGCAAGGAGTCGCGAGAGCCGGTGACACTCCAGCGGGTCCGCGCGCTCATCACCGAGCCGGCGCCGGGGCAGGAGGCCGCACCCGGCGAGCTGGTGGTGCGGGGGCTCGCCTGGTCCGGGGCCGCGCCGATCGCCAAGGTGGAAGTGAGCGTGGATCGCGGCGAGTGGCGCGAGGCCCGGCTGGTCGGCGAGCGCAAGCGCCACAGCTGGCAGTGGTGGGAGCTCATCGCGGGCTTCGACCGGCCCGGCGAGGTCAGGCTCCGCGCCCGCGCCACCGACATGGCAGGCCGTACCCAGCCGGAGCGTGCCGAGTGGAACAAGCTCGGCTACGGCAACAACGGCATCCACGAGGTGACGGCCCGGATCGCCTGAGGCATCCCTCCGACTTCCGCTTCCAGATCTCCACCTCCGACCTTCGATGACCCATGGGACTGGATCACCGACCCACGTCTACTTCGCGATGCTGAACGCGCCCTCGTCCACCAGGCTCTCGTAGGTGAGGGACATGTTCCGCTCCAGAAGGGAAAGGGCCCGAGGGCGGTCGCCGCTCTCGATCGCGGCGATGATCTCTTCGTGCTCCCGGATCGAGCGCTGGGTTCGCTCGGGTTGGGAGTAGTACCAGAGCTCGAGTCGGGTGAGTTGTGATCGAAGATCGTCGAGCAGGCTCGCGAGCCGCCGGTTGCCGCCGCGCTCCGAGATCAGGCGGTGGAAGGCGGTGTTGAGGTCGAGCATGGCCCTCACGTCGCCCCGGTCCCGCGCCTCGGCGAGCCGTGCGTTGACCGCCTTGAGCCGCGCTACGTCGGCCGGCGTGAACCGCTCCAGCGCGAGTCGGCCGGCGAGCAGCTCCAGCGATGCCACGATCGGATACAGCTCCAGCAGGTTCCCCAGCGACTCCGCCGGCACCCGAAAGCCGCGGTGCGGCAGCCGCTCCAGAAAGCCCTCGCTCGCCAGCCGGCTCAATGCTTCCCGGATCGGGGTCCGGCTCACGCCCATGGGCTCGAGGTCCTTCTCACGGACGAAGGCGCCGGGAGCGAGTCCGCCATCGATGATCCTGGCTCGTACGGCGCGATAGACCTGCTCGGAGAGCGTGCGGGCTTCGGGGAGGGGCCAGAGGCCGGTGGCCATGCGGGTCCTGGTCGGAGTGTCGGAATCGAGCGGCGCCGGTTGACGGCACCTCCTCGAATTGTATACTTGATACAATCCATCCTACCTAATTGCAACCCCGGGACTTAGATGCCAACCGCCGCCGCCCGACCCGCTCTGAAGTACCCGCCGGTCCGCAACTACGTCGGCGGCCGGTTCGTCCCGGGACAAGGGGCGACGGTCGAGGTTCTCAACCCGAGCGACGGCACCCCGCTCTCACAGGTCCCGCTTTCCGGCGGCAGCGATCTCGACGCGGCCGTTCGCGCGGCCGCCGAGGCGCTGCCCGCCTGGTCGTCCAGGACGATCAAGGACCGGGTGCAGGTCTTCTACCGCTACCGCTCACTCCTCGAGCGCGACTTCGCCGCGCTCGCCGCGCTCATCGCCGAGGAACACGGCAAGACTCGCGGCGAGGCCGAGGCCGAGATCGCGAAGGCGATCGAGCTGACCGAGTTCGCCTGCTCGCTTCCCCAGATCGTGACCGGCGAGGTGCTGGAGGTGAGCCGTGGGGTGGAGTGCCGCACCGACCGGCATCCGGTCGGCGTCGTGGCCTCCATCGCGCCGTTCAACTTTCCCAGCATGGTCCCGCACTGGACCATTCCCAACGCGATCGCCCTCGGAAACTGCCTGGTGCTCAAGCCCTCCGAGCTGGTGCCGCTCAGCGCCGGCCGGATCGCCGAATTGCTGGCCGAGGCGGGGCTTCCCGGGGGCGTCTTCAACGTGGTGCACGGCGGCCGCGAGGTCGTCGAGGCCATCTGTGATCACCCCGGCATCTCGGCCGTCACCTTCGTCGGCTCCACCAGGGTGGCCCAGCTGGTCTATCGCCGCGGGACGGCGAATCTCAAGCGGGTGCTTGCCCTGGGCGGTGCCAAGAACCACCTGCTGGTGCTCCCCGATGCCGATCTGGAGATGACGTCCACCAATGTCGTGGCGTCCATGTCGGGCTGCACCGGGCAGCGGTGCATGGCCGCGTCGGTGATGGTGGCGGTCGGGGCGACCGATCACATCGTGCGCCGTCTGGTGGAGCACGCGCGGTCGGTCGTCCCGGGAGAGAACCTGGGGCCGGTCATCTCGCGGGAGGCGAAGGAGCGGATCGAGCGCTACGTTTCCGAGGCCGAGCGGGCGGGCGCGACAGTGCTGCTCGACGGTCGGAACACGACGGTCCCCGGCCGCGAGGGCGGCTTCTACGTCGGTCCCACGGTCCTCGACCACGTCCGCCCCGACATGGCGATCGCCCGGGAGGAAGTCTTCGGTCCGGTCCTCGCCATCGTGCGCGCCGGAGACGTGGACCAGGCGTTGGCGATCGAGAACGCCTCCGCTTACGGCAACGCGGCGTCGGTGTTCACCGAGAGCGGCGGGCTCGCCCGCTACGTGACCGAGCGCGCCGGCGCCGGCATGGTCGGTGTCAACGTGGGAGTCCCGGTGCCCCGCGAGCCGTTCTCCTTCGGCGGCTGGAACGACTCCAAGTTCGGCGTCGGTGACATCACCGGGCACGGCTCGATCGAGTTCTGGACCCGGACCAAGAAGACGACGACCAAGTGGAACCGGGACGCGGGCGTGAACTGGATGTCGTGACCGGCTCGGCGACCTCCGTAGCGGTCCCGACCGATTCGACGGACTCCGCGATCCAGGCCCAATGAACCCAGGAACCGCAATGCCCGAGACCCTGACCCGATCCGTGCAGATGCCCGCCTTCGAGTACGTGCCGCGTCCCTACGACGGCCCCAGCCGCGAGGAGGTGCTCGCCGCCAGGCAGCGGTACGCCAACCCGGCGCTCTTCACGCTGTACCGCGAGCCGCTGATGATCGTGGAGGGGAGGATGCAGTACCTCTTCGACGAGACCGGCCGGCGTTACCTCGACTTGTTCGCGGGGATCGTCACCGTCTCGTGCGGCCACTGCCATCCCAAGGTCCTCGCCCGGGTGCGGGAGCAGATGGAGTCCCTGCAGCACACCACCACGATCTACCTTCACCCCGGCATGACCCGCCTGGCCGAGAAGCTCGCCTCGAAGATGCCGGCCGGCCTCGACGTCACCTACTTCGTCAACAGCGGCAGCGAGGCGAACGACCTCGCGATCACCATGGCCCGGCTCTACACCGGGCACACCGATGTGATCGCGCTCCGGAACGGCTACCACGGCGGGTCGCCTTCGGCCATGGGGCTGACGTCGCACCACACCTGGAAGTTCCCCACCCTGCAGGGCGCCTACGTCCACCACGCACTCTGCCCGGAGCCCTATCGCAGCCCGCTGAGCGGCACGCCCGAGGAGATCGCCGCGGCCAGCGCGGCCGATATCGGCGAGCTGATCCGCTACTCCACTCCGGGCCGGATCGCGGCATTCCTCGCGGAGCCGATCCAGGGCGTCGGCGGCGTGACCACCGCCGCGCCGAACTACTTCCGCGAGGCCTACCGCATCGCGCGGGAGCACGGCGGGCTCTGCATCGCGGACGAGGTGCAGACCGGCTTCGGCCGCACCGGGGAGCACTACTGGGGATTCGAGAACTTCGGCGTCGTGCCCGACATCGTCACCATGGCCAAGGGATTCGGCAACGGAGTCCCGCTGGCCGCGGTCACGACCCGGCGCGAGATCGCGGAGGTCCTGGTCCAGCGGCTCCACTTCAACACCTTCGGCGGAAACCCGGTCTCCATGGCCGCCGGGCTCGCCGTGATGGAGGTCATCGAGGAGGAAGGGCTGCAGCGGAACGCCAAGGTGGTCGGGAGGCGGCTGCGTGACGGGCTCGAGCGCCTGGCGCAGGATCACCGGCTCGTCGGCGACGTCCGGGGGATGGGGCTCATGCTCGGTGTCGAGCTGGTGAGCGACCGGGACACCCGGGCGCCGGCGCCGGTGGAGACGCTGCAGGTGCTCGAGGAGGCCCGCGCAATGGGCCTGCTCCTCGGCAAGGGCGGTCTCGCCGGGAACGTGCTCAGGATCAAGCCCCCGTTGTGCATCACCGCCGCGGACGTGGACTTCGCGCTCGACGTCCTGGACCGGGCATTCACCCGGGCGGAGGGCTAGACCCTCCGCATCACGTGCAGTTCGCCGCTCCGGAATCCGCGGGCGGCGCGCCGGCGACCGGGAGAAAGTTCCAGCTGTACATGCCCGGGCTCAGATTCATCCGCAGCACACCGTGGCCCGCGACATAGCGCACCTTGCTGTTCTTCGCGACGCTGACGAAGCCCTCGAGCTGCGCCCCCCCGGTTCCGATCACGAACTGCCGCGTGCCCCGCGCCTTGTGGTTGCTGTCGGCGTCCTGGGGTGCGAAACGCTCGTAATTGTGCTGGTGCCCGTTGAGCACGACCTCCGCACCCGCCCGGTAGAGCGCGTCGAACAGCGGCCGCACCTCGGGCGTGGGCGGAACCTCGCCGCTGGTGTACAGCGGCTTGTGCCAGTAGGCGAGGATGCATTTCGACTTGTTGGTGGCGAGGTGTGCCTTCAGCCAGGCGGTCTGCTCGGCGATGTTCCGCTCGCTGTTCAGGGAATAGATCCGCCAGGTTCCGAGCGTGTAGGAGTAGTAGCCCTTGCCCGGGGGCCCTGCCTGGGCGCCGAAGTACTCGTAGTACGGCGAGGCCTCAGTGGTGCGGTACTCGTGGTTCCCGGGTGTGGGGCGGCTCCGGGCCAGCACCCGGCCCCAGCTCGGATGGTAGCAGTTGCGAAACTGCCAGCGGGTGCCGTTCTGATAGACCACGTCGCCCAATGGTGCGATGGTACCGGGGAGGCCGGCCAGCAGCTCCGCCGTCACCTCGTCGCGATAGTGATCGGCGCAACCGGCGATATCGCCCGCCGCCAGCAGGATCGCGGGTGCCTCGGCCGCGGCCGGCGCATCGGAGGGATGCATCGCGGTCTCGGAGTGGTCGTCGCAGCCGAGCGCCGCGGTGGCCGCGCACGCGGATACGGCGAACAGACGACGTGCCTTGGGTATCATGGGAGCCGCGTCTTGAAGGATGGACAGGGTGGAGCCGACGATGGTAGCGGCGGTGGCTAGAGAGTAGCCACTTGGCACCCTTCTGGCAACGCGGGCCCGCTCACCGGACCCATCCGGGGGACCCAGCGGCGGGGCTCGAAGATGGCGGGGCTCGAAGATGGCGGGGCTCGGCGTCGCGACGGCGGGAGACGGCACTGCCAGGACGGCCGGACACGGAATACAGCAGATCGCCTGGCCGGCGGTTCCCGCCGCGCTGCGTCCGATGGGTATAATTCGGCCATTCCCACTTCGGCTCGCAGCTCGAGGATCCTCACGATGCACTGCAGCAGATCGCTCTCTCTGGCAGCATGGACGCTGCTCGCCGCGTGCGGCGGGGGCGCGCCGGACCCCGGCGGTCGCCCCGGTACGTCCGGCGCAGCAACACCCGCGGGCGCAGGGACCACCGGCTCCCCGTCTTCCAGCCGCGGGACCGTTCCGATGACCGTCTCCGCGGAGGTGGACGGGAAGGCGTACCGGGCCAGCGGCCCCGGCGAGTGCGCCACCAGCAGTGAGTCGTCCATCTACGATGTCCCCGCCAGCCAGTGGCATGCCCGTTGGGAGGGGCCGGAGGGCTCGGAGATCGGCCGGGTCAATCTCATCGTCTGGCGCCCCAAAGACGGCGGGCCGGACATGGTCGGCCTCTCTCTCCAGGCGGCTGGAACCACCCATCAGATCGCGACTGTCAAGGGCGGCCGGCTGGCGGGCAGCGGATCGCCCGGCGTCCGCGCCGAGGGACGGGGCGGCATCCTCACGGTCTCCGGCGAGGACGATCACGGCGACGCCGTCGAGCTGGCCGTGCAGTGCGAGCGGTTCGACGAGGTGGTGGCCGAAGGGGGATGAGAAGGCTTCCGCTGCAGCCCAGGGTGAAGGCCTGGCTCGTCGCCGGCGACGAGTTCCTGATGGGCCCGCGCTACGTGCGGCTGCTGGAGGAGATCGATCGCCGTGGCAGCATCCGCGAAGCGTGCGCGCGAATCGGTCTGAGCTACCGCACCTGCCTCAACCGGATCCGGCGCATGGAGCGGGTACTGGGCGCCCCGGTCATCCACACTACTCGTGGCGGCGCGAGCGGCGGTGGCTCGGAGCTCACCGATGAGGCCCGGGAGATCATCCGGCTGTACCGGAAGTGGCGCACCGAGCTGGAGCGGTCGAGCGACGAGCTCTTCCGGCGGTTGCGCCGCCTTGGCTGAGGTGGCCGAGCTGTTCCGGCGGTTGACCGCCGGCGTCTACGTCATCGGCGTCGCCGACGGTCAGCGGCGCAACGCGTTCACCGCGGCCTGGCTGATGCAAGTCTCGTTCGACCCGCTGTTGCTGGCGCTCAGCGTCAATCCGGGGCACGCGTCCTATCCACTGCTCCTCGGAGGCGGCGGGTTCGCGGTGAGCGTGCTTTCCCGCGACCAGCTTCAGCTCGCACGGCATTTCGGTACCCGGTCCGCCCGGGAGACTGACAAGCTGTCGGGCATCCCCTGGCGGCCGAGCCCCGCCGGCGTGCCATTCCTGGCCGACTCGATCGCCTGGATGGAGTGCCGCCTCACCGGGCGGTACCCCGCGGGCGATCACGAGATCGTCGTCGCGCGCCCGGTCGCCGGCGAGCTCCTTCTCCCCGACGCGATCCCCCTCACCTACGCCGACACCGGCGACCTGGACGGCAGCCGCGAGCTCTACCCCCCTTCCCTGTAGCAGTCCGGGACGCAAGAGGTAGCAGTCCGGGACGCGAGAGCCGGGCGTGTCGATTTCCTCCTTCCTCGTTCGTTGTCCAGGTGGAGCCGGACATCGGTCCGGCCGGATTCCTGGAATTCTCTACGAGGAGGCGATACCCATGCAATCGGCTGCTTACGCGGCTCCGGCCGCCAGGGCGAGACTCTCGGCCGGCCAGATCGTCAGCGCGGTCCCCGTCCTGTTTCTGCTGTTCGATACCGTCATCAAGCTGATGGTGATGGATCCGGTGGTGGAGTCATTGGGGCAGCTGGGGTATCCCGTGAGCGCGGCTCTCGGTATCGGGATCCTCGAGCTGGTCTGCCTTGCGCTCTATGTGACTCCGCGAACTTCCGTTTTCGGCGCGATCCTGCTGACCGGCTACCTGGGGGGCGCGGTGGCCACCCACGTTCGCATCGGCAACCCGTTGCTCACCCACGTCCTGTTCCCCGTCTACGTCGGCGCCCTGCTCTGGGGCGGGCTCTGGCTGCGCGAGAGCCGGCTGCGCGGGCTGGTGCCCTTGCGGGCCTGAGCGAGGGCCCGCGGGCGTGTCATCCAACCCTGGAGCCGCACCCGGTGTCTAACGCCGTACCTTCAACGCGAGCGTCTCCAGGTGGCCCCATGGCTGGGCGTGCTGCTGGTCCTCCAGGCGCAGGTGGCCACGACGCCCCCTCCGGCACCGGCTCCAGCGGCGACTGCGGTCCGGGCCACTCTTTCGGCCGAGCCCCCGGTCCTCGACGGACGGGATGACGATGCCGTCTGGCGATCCGCCCCGGCCCTGGACCAGTTCCTCCAGGCCAAGCCCAGCGAAGGCGCGCCACCCAGGCTCCGGACCGAGGCCCGGGTAGCGTACGACGCACGCAACCTCTACGTCTTCGTGCGCGCCTTCGACCCCCATCCCGACAGCATCGTCAGCCTGCTCTCCCGCCGAGACGATCAGACCGCCTCCGACCAGGTCATACTCCTGCTCGACCCCTACCACGACCGCCGCACCGGCTACGAGTTCGTGGTGAATCCCGCGGGGGTGAAGGCCGACTATGCGATCTTCAACGACGGAAATGAGGACGTCGCCTGGGACGGCGTCTGGGACGCGGCGACGTCCATCGACTCGCTCGGCTGGACCGCCGAGTACCGCATCCCGCTCTCGCAGCTGCACTACTCGGCGCGGAACAACGTCACGTTCGGTCTGCTGGTCTGGCGCGTCATCCAGCGGTACGGCGAGACCGTCACCTGGCCGCTGTACCGCACCTCCAAGTCGGGATTCACCTCCCAATTCGGCGAGCTCACCGGGCTCGAGGGACTGGCCAGCCCCGGCCACGCGGAGATCACGCCGTACGTGGTGGCCAAGAGCGTCCCGGGCCCGGCGGCCGCCGACTACGCGCGCGATCAGCGGCTTACGCTCGGCGGGGACCTCAAGTATCGGGTCGCCTCGAACCTCCTGCTCAACGCCACGGTCAATCCCGATTTCGGCCAGGTGGAGGCCGACCCGTCGGTGCTCAATCTCGGCGCCTTCGAGACCTTCTTCAGCGAGCAGCGTCCGTTCTTCGTGGAGGGGAAGGGCCTCTTCACCTTCAACGTGAACTGCGTCGTCGTGGTCGACTGCGACACCGGCGAGGGACTGTTCTATTCCCGCCGGATCGGGCGCTCGCCGCAGCTCGCCGGCACCTACGGCGACGAGTCGTCCGCCACGGCGACGCGGATCCTGGGCGCGACCAAGGTGACGGGCCGTCTTCCCGGCGGCTTTTCGCTGGGAGTGCTCGACGCGGTGACCGACGACGTGCCCGGACCCGGCGGCACGACGCTCGAGCCCCTCACCAACTACGCGGTAGCCCGCGGCAATCAGGACTACCACGATGGCGACGGGAGCGTGGGCTTCATCGTGACCGCGGTGAACCGCTCCCTGGACGCCTCGAGCGAGCCTCACCTCCATCGCAGCGCGTACACCGGAGGGCTCGACGCGAGGCGGAGGTTCGCGGGGCGGCTCGAGGTCTCTGGCTCGCTCGATTTCAGCCGGGTGGACGGCAGTCCCGCGGCCATCGCCCAGACCCAGCGAAGCCCGGTCCACCTGTATCAGCGCCCCGATGGTCCGCTGGCGTACGACTCCACCAGGACCTCGCTGGCCGGGACGAACCTGGAGCTCCGGTTCGCCAAGGTCGGCGGCAAGCGCCTCCAGTTCGAGACCGCCTACCAGCGGCGCTCGCCGGGCTTCGAGATCAACGACATCGGATTCCTCCGACAGGCCGACCAGCAGGCGTGGACCACCTGGGCGACACTGACCTTCAGGAACCCCAACCGGGTCTTTCGTGAGCTCAGGTGGAACTTCAACAACTGGGAATACTGGAGCGCCGCGGGACTGCCCACCGAGCGCGCCTTCAATACCAACGTGCACACCCAGTTCACCAATCGCTGGTGGCTGCACCTGGGCGGCACCCTGGGCCAGCTCGGTGCCACCTACTGCGACCGCTGCGCCAGGGGTGGCCCGGCGATACGGCAGGATCCGTACGTCGCTCCGTGGGCCGGCATCGAAGGCGACGACCGGAAGCCGCTGGTGCCCGCGTTCTGGGTCAACTACTGGTGGGGGGACGAGGGCCGCTCCGAGTCGATCGAGCTGGAACCGGAGCTCGAGCTCAAGGTGTCCACCCGGTTCACCACCTCGCTCAGCGCCTCCTGGACCCGCAACAGGAACGACACCCAGTACTTCGAGACGTTCACCGATTCGGCGGGAGCGCCGCGCTCGACCTTCGCGCATCTCGCGCAGAGGACGCTGAGCCTCACCTGGCGGGTGGGCTACACCTTCACGCCCAACACCTCACTCCAGATCTACGCCTCACCCTTCGTCTCCAAGGGGACGTACAGCGACGTGCGCGAGGTGGCGAGCCCGAGAGCGGCCTCGTACGAGGCGCGCTACCGGCCCTATCCCGACCTGGCGGTGGCCGACGATCCCGGCGGGTTCAACGTCCAGGAGCTCCGCTCGAACGTGGTGTTCCGCTGGGAGTATCGGCCCGGCTCGACACTGTTCCTGGTGTGGAGTCAGGGACGGGAGGGCTCGTCCGATGTCGAGGGGAACAAGTCGTTCGGCGGGGACTTCGAGGACCTCTTCGGACGGCGCGCGAACCACACGTTTCTGGTGAAGGTCTCGTACTGGCTCGCGCGGTGATCGTCCGGTCCCCCCGGCCCGCAGCGGCGGGAGCCGCGGCGCCGGCAAGAGTCGCCCTCAGGGCACCGGCAGCCTGCCGACCGTGTTCCGATCGGTCCCGTACCAGATCTCCCGCGTGGGGCCGTGGAATATCATGTGGCGGATGGTGTTCGCCTCCGCTCCGCCCTCGGTCGCCGCGCTGTCGGTGAACTTCCCCGCGCGCGGGTCGAAGGCCACCAGCAGGTTGGGCCGCACTCCCGTCTCCGCCAGCCAGATCTTGCCCGTGTCGTCACCCGCCATCGCGTACGGCAGCGACGCCGCTCCGCCGGGCATGGCGTACTCTTTCACCTTCCCGGTCGCAGGGTCGAGCCTTCCGAGATAGCCCCGCGCATAGTCGCCGTACCAGATCGCGTCCCCCTTCACGACCAGTCGCCGGGGCCGGGCGCCGTCGGGCAGCTCGAACCGCCGCTCCTTCATCGTCGCGGGATCGATCGTGCCCACCTGGTTGGTGCCGAAGAGCACGTACCAGGGCCGCTGCCGGGCGTCCAGATCGATGCCATACGGCCGGGTGCCCGCTCCCGTCTCCCAGAGACGGATCTTCCCGCTCTTCGCATCGAGCCGTCCGACCACCGCCGAGTTCTGCGCCGTGAACCAGGCGTTTCCCGAGCTGTCCAGAACCATGGTGTGTGGGTCGTCCACCTTCGGGTCGGGCATCGGGAAGGAGGTGAGCTTCCGGGTCTCCGGATCCAGTTTTACCAGCCGTCCGTTGCGGTTGCCCGTGAACCAGACCATGCCGTCCCGCGCCACGACGAGGTTGTGCGGATGGGTACCAGGCTCGATCTGGTAGCGCTCGAACCGGCCGGTCTTCGGCTCCAGGTAGGCGACGTAGTCGCCCTCCTGCCCCACGAACCAGACCCGTCCCCTGGCGTCCATGAAAGGGTCGCGGGGACGGGACGCTTCCCACGGTACCTTCCACTCCTCCACCTGGAGTGGGGCCGAACGGCTCGGAGGGGCCTGCTCCACCGACCCTGCGGCGGTGAGCGCGAGCGCAAGCGGGATCAGTCCCGCCATCAGCCTGTTCATCGTGGTCTCCTCGGGAGGTCAGTCGCTGCGACGTCAGTCGGTGCCGCTGGTGTCGGCGGGCTGAAGGTCGGGCCGGGCGCCCGGCCTGGTCCGCACCGCGGTCCAGGACCAGCCGCCACCCTGCCCCGTCGTCGTGCCGGTGGCACGGTCGTCGCTCACCCTGCCGCTGAACTGGAGCCCCTGACTCCCGCCGGAGCCTCGCGGCACGACGAAGGTCAGCTGGTCCCCCTTCACGACGGGGCTCGATATTGGCGCCGCCTTGCCGCCCGATGCCGCCGTGCCCGAGACCTGCTGGTACTTCTGCTGGAGATTCAGGGTATATGTCTTTCCCGCCGACCCTCCCTCCGGCTCCAGTCGCCACTCCCCCGACACGTCCGCCGGGATGATCCACAGAAAGGCGTAGCTCTGGAACCCCGAGGCGGTCTTGATGTCGAGCGTCCGGTCCGGCTTCCAGGCGCCCATGTCGAACGCGTTGGAGACGACGCGGGTACCGGGCCGCAACTCCTTGAACAGCTTGGGCCGCAGTCGCTCGTTGAGCGACGGCAGCAGGTAGAGCGCCACGACGGTGGCCTTGGAGAGATCCTGCTCGAAGAGATCGCCCTCGATGAACTCGATCCGGTTCCTGACGCCGGCGGTGTCCGCGTTGCGCTTGCTCTCCTTGATGCGGACCGGGTCGATATCCACGCAGACGCCCCTTCTGGCCCCGTGCTTCTTGACGGCAGCGATGACGATCCGGCCGTCACCGCAGCCCAGGTCGTACACCACGTCCTTGGAATCGACCCGGGCGGCGGCGAGCATCTCGCGCACCTTCGTCGTGTCGGTGGGAACGAAGACGACATCCGGCGTCCTGGCCGGGGCCGACGGCTGCTGGCCGGCAAGCCCGCCGGGAGCCGCGAGTGCGAGCGCCGCGAAGGCGGCCCGCAACTGGGTGTGGGCTATGGTGCCCATGTGGTGCCTCGTGCGACGGGAGGGTTGAGCGCCGCGCGGGAGCGGCCGGCGAGCGCGAGGACCGGAAGTCCCGCGAGCATCACGGCGACTCCCAGCAGCGCGCCGCGGCCGGCGTAGACGACGCTGGAATAGAGCATGTAGGCGGCGATGCCGCAGAACAGCAGGGGAACGACGGGATAGAGGGGCACGCGGAACGGTCGCTCCACCGAAGGCTCGCGCCGCCGGAGGACCAGCAGAGAGGCGCCGGTGCCGAGCAGGATGAGCCAGAAGACCGGCGCGGTGTAGGCGACCATCGCCTCGAACCCGCTCCGGGCCAGGGCGCCGAACGCCACCAGCAGAAGCGCGATCCCGCCCTGCAGCAGGAACGCGGCGCGGGGGGTCTGCCGGCCCCCGTGCCAGTCGCCGAGGAAGCCGAACCGCGGCACGTCCCGCCCCAGCGCATAGTTGCTTCGCGCCCCGGTGATCATGGTGGCGTTGGCGGAGGAGAGCGCCGCGACGATGACGGCGAAGCTCACCGTCGCCGCGCCCCACTCACCCACGGACGCCTGCATCAGATCCGCGGCCACCGCCTCCGATCCGGCCACTCCTGCCAGGCCCAGGCCGCGCAGGTAGGCGGCGTTCGCCAGCAGATAGAGCACGGTGATGATGCCGAGTCCCCAGCCCAGCGTCCGGATGGCCCCCCGCCGTCGATCCCGCAGCTCTGCGGAGATGTAGGCCGCCTCGCTCCATCCGCCGAAGGTGAGCAGGACGAACACCACCGCGAGCGCGATGCCGCCGGTCGAAGCCTCGGGGGCGGGGGTGGCTGCCGGAAGCGTCGGAGTCGCGACGAAGAGACCCGCCACGATCACCGCAGTCAGACCCAGTACTTCGAGCGCCGTGAGCGCGTACTGCACTCCGCCGCTCTGGCGCAGGCCCGCGAGGTTGAGCAGCGTCAGCGCGACGACGACTCCGGCCGCCACCCCCGCCGAAAGGCCGGGACGAGGATCGGATCCGCCCACGAGCGCCGCGACGTAGTCGCCGACCAGGAACGAGAGGATCGCGATGGAGCCGGTCTGGATCACCGTCATTCGAGACCAGGCGCAGAGAAAGCCGGCCCGAGCCCCGAACGCACGCCCCAGAAAGTGGTACTCGCCACCGGCGTTGGGATACGCGGTGGCCAGCTCGGCATAGCAGAGGGCGCCGAGCAGGGAGATCACGCCGCCGACCACCCACAGTGCCAGGAACATGGTGCCGGAGGAGCTGCCGGCAGCCACCAGTTGCGGCGCGCGGAAGATCCCGGCGCCCAGGACCAGCCCGACGACGAGGACGACGCCATCGCGGGTGCGCAAGACCGGCTTGGGGACGGGCCGCTGTACCGTCACTTCCGCATCCGCCATACGCGCTCCTGGGACGCCGGTGCGGCCAGGGAAGCCGCGGCCGCTTCAAGGTCCGGGTGGGAAGGCAATAGAGCGCGTCGGGGCGGCAGACGGCTGTAACGCCCAACACACACCCGGGAGGTCTGCTCAGGCCAGATCCATCTCCCAGGTCTGGCCCATCAGGTCGTGCCCGAAGCTGCGGTGGTGCTCCTCCTCCACCAGTCGGAACCCGGCCCGCTCATAGATGTGCCGCGCGGCATGCAGGACGGCGTTGGTCCACAGGCTGATGCGCGCGTACCCCGCGGCGCGCGCGAACCGCAGGCATTCCTCCACCAGCAGCGTGCCGATGCCGTGGCCCCGGGCCCAGGGCTCGACCAGGAGCAGGCGGAGACGCGCCACCTCGTCCGATTTCCTGACCAGGAAGACCGATCCCGCCGGCCGGCCGCTCAGCTCCGCGATCCAGGCGCGCTCTACCCGGGTATCGCGCTCCGCGACGTACCGCCCCACGATCTCCGCCACGAGTCCCTCGAACTCCGCATTCCAGCCATACTCCTCGGCGTAGAGCTCGCCGTGGCGCTGGATCACCCATCCGAGCTCGCCCACCCGGGGCTCCCGCAGCAGGACAGTAGCCCGCCCCGCCTCCTCGTCGCCGTCGCTCGGGGCGAGCAACGCCTCGATCCGCTGCATCCCCTCGATCAGCTCCCTACGCTGGGGGCCGGTGAGACGTGCCACCATGACCTCCACCTCCCTGGTGGAACGGGCGTCCAGGCCCTCGAACGTGCGCCGGCCGGTGTCGGTGAGGCTGAGCTGTCGTTGGCGGCGATCCGCGGCCGGCGCGCGGGCCGAGACCAGCCCATGCCTCCGCAGCCCCCGGAGAAGCCGGCTCAGGTACCCGCCATCGATCGCCAGGATCTCCCGCAGCTCGGTGGCCGTGATGCCCGGCCGGTGGGCGATCTCGTAGAGCAGCCGGACCTCGGAGAGGGAGAACGGGCTGTCGAGCAGCCCCTCCTCCAGCAGGCCGATCTGGCGGGTGTAGAAGCGGTTGAACCGGCGGACGGCGCCGGCGAAGTCGGCCCGGGGGGACGGCATGGGACCAACCATGCGGCATTTAGTTGCTTATGTCAACTATCGTCGAGCGAGTCCGCACCCTCGACAGTACTATTGAGTGATCGATCGAGTTTTCGACTACAGGAGGAGCTACCGTGAGCGACAAGAAGACGATTGCCGTGCTGGGAGCGACCGGCGCCCAGGGCGGCGGGCTGGTGCGGGCGATTCAGGGGGACCGGAACGGACCCTTCAGGGCTCGCGCGCTGACGCGCGACGTCAACTCCGACAAGGCCAAGGCGCTCGCCGCGACCGGCGCGGAGGTGGTCGCCGCCGACGTGGACGATCCCGCGACGCTGCGCCGAGCCTTCGAGGGAGCGCACGGTGCCTACTGCGTCACCTTCTTCTGGGACCACCTGTCTCCCGAGAAGGAATACGCCCAGGCGGGAGCGATGGCCGAAGCGGCCAGGCAGGCCGGCGTCGCGCACGTCGTCTGGTCCACCCTCGAGGACACTCGCAAGCAGGTGCCGCTGGACGACGACCGGATGCCCACCCTGATGGGGAAGTACAAGGTCCCCCATTTCGATGCCAAGGGCGAGGCGAATGCCCTCTTCACCCGGGCCGGAGTGCCGACGACGTTCCTGAACACGTCCTTCTACTGGGACAACTTCATCTACTTCGGCGCCGGCCCCCAGCGCGGTCAGGACGGGAAGCTCGCCCTGGTCATGCCTATGGGTGACAAGAAGCTGCCCGGCATCGCCGCGGAGGACATCGGCAAGGCCGCCTATGGCATCTTCAAGCGGGACCGCGAGTTCATCGGGAAGATGGTGGGGATCGCGGGCGAGCACCTGAGCGGCGCCGAGATGGCCGCCGCGATGAGCCGCGCGCTGGGCGAGCAGGTGACCTATCAGGACGTGCCGCCCGAGGTCTATCGAAGCTTCGGCTTCCCCGGCGCCGACGACCTGGGCAACATGTTCCAGTTCAAGCGGGACTTCAACGACTTCTTCCGGGCCTCGCGAAGCGTGGAATTCACCCGCTCCCTGAACCCCGAGCTGCAGTCGTTCGAGCAGTGGCTCGGGAAGAATGCGAGCAAGATCCCGGTCCAGGCGGCCGCGACCTGAGCGGAGCTGTCACCCGGAGCCGGCGGCGTCCGTAGTCACTGCACGAGCTGCAGTCGTCCCTCTCTCGAGCCAGGTCTCGCGAATGCGCCTTCTTGGGTCACTCATCCTGGGTCTCGCCGCGCCGGCGACCCTTGCCGCCCAGACCATCGCCGGCGCGGAGTACGCCGCCCGCCGCGACTCCCTGGCAGAGCGGATAGACAGCGGGGTCGTGGTCGCCTTCGGCGGCCGCACGCCGGTGGGGCCCGAGCGGTTCATGCAGCTGCCCGCGTTCCGCTACCTGACGGGGTTCCTCGAGCCCGACGCGGCGCTCGTGATGGTGGTCCGCCCCGGGGCCACCCGGGCGACGCTGTTCACCTCGGAGCGCGACCCCCGGCGGGCGCTCTACGACGGCTTCCCTCCGGATTCAGCCGAAGTCTCCCGCCGGACGGGCATTCCGGCGCGCTCGATCGGGGGTCTGCGGGCGCAGCTCGACTCGTTGGCGGGGACCGGCCTGCCCTTCTACACCCTCCGCGACTTCGCCACCGCCGATGCGGCCGAGACCGACTCGCTCACCCGCGGCGCGCGCTTCATCAGCGCGTTCGCCCAGGCGCATCCGGGGCTGACCATCCGCGACGCGCACCCGGTCCTCGACAGCCTGCGCACCCGGAAGTCCCCCGCGGAGCAGGGGATGCTGCGCCGGGCCATCGCCCTGACGGTCGACGGGCTGCAGGAGGTCATGCGCTCGGTGAAGCCGGGGATGTGGGAGTATGAGGCCGAGGCCATGCTCCAGGAGGCGTTCCGCCGGAGCGGGGGCGACGGGACCGCGTTCGTCTCCATCATCGGATCCGGCCCCAATTCGACCCAGTATCACTACAACGCCAACGACCGGCGGATCGGCAAGGGCGAGGTGATCGTGATGGACGTCGGCGCCCAATTCGGCGGCTACGCGGCGGACGTCACCCGCACCATTCCCGCCGGCGGGAGGTTCAGCGCCGAGCAGCGGGCGGTGTACCGGATCGTGCGCGAGGCGCAGGCAGCGGCCGAGAAGGCCGCGGGGCCGGGCGCCGCCTTCGAGGCCTGGCGAGACGCCGCCCGCGAGGTCGTGGCCCGCGGCGTCGCGAGGCTGGGCCTCACCGAGGGCGTGGACGCGACGTTCGATCCGCCGTGGGCCGCCCAGTGCGCCACCAATCCGGTCGCCTGCACGCAGGCCTTCCTCTACATGGCCCACGGGCTGGGGCATGGCATCGGGCTCGAGGTGCACGACCGGCCCCACCCTTGGTACGGCGCCGGCAGGTTCCAGCCGGGCGACGTCTTCACCATCGAGCCGGGCATCTACGTCAGCCGGAAGCTCCTCGACATCCTTCCCGACACGCCGAAGAACCGGGCCATGATCGCGAAGGTGCGCTCAGCCGTGGAGCGCTATGACAACATCGGCGTGCGGATCGAAGACGATTACCTGATCACCGATCGGGGCGTCGAGTGGCTCTCACGGGCACCGCGGGAGATCGCCGAGGTCGAGGCCGAGATGGCACGGCGTCCCCAGAGTGCCGCGAGCCGCTAGCGCACCCTCGACCAGGGACGTCACGGTCGCGACATGACCAGGCTGCTCGTCCTCTTCGTCACCGCGTTCGTGGACATGGTGGGGCTCACGATGATCGTGCCCCTCCTCCCGTACTATGCCACCGAGTTCGGGGCAGGTGCGGCCACCATCGGCGTGCTCATCTCCGCGTTCTCCGTGGCCCAGCTGGCGGTGGCGCCGCTCTGGGGCCGGATCTCGGACGGCTACGGGAGGCGCCCCGCCATCCTCGCCGGTCTCCTGATCACCGCGGCGGCCTACATCCTCTTCGGCTTCGCCGACTCGTTGCCGGCGCTGCTGCTGGCACGCGTGGTTCAGGGCATCGGCGGAGGCACCATCGGCGTGGTCCAGGCCTACGTCGCGGACGTCTCGCCGCCGGAGCAGCGCACCAAGAGCCTCGGATGGCTCTCCGCGATCACCAGCCTCGGCGCGGTCGCGGGCCCCGCGTTCGGCTCGCTGATGGTCTCGCTGGGCGGACAGGAGTTCGTGGGCCTGGGTGCCGCCGGCCTCGCGCTGCTGGTCGCCCTCTTCGCGTGGAGGTTCCTGACCGAGTCGCACCGGGTGCCGACCGGGGGCGCCGGTGCGGCGCGTGGGACCACCGGCCGCGCGGCATTGGCGCACGTCCTCTCCCGCTGGCACGAGCCGGCGCCGCGGCTCATCTGGATCTACGCCGTCGGCATCGGGGCCTTCTACGGCACCATCCAGATCGTCCCGCTGCTGCTGGCCGACCGGCTCGGCGTGACCGAGCACACCGTCGGCTACTTCGTCATGTACCTGGGCGGCATGGGCGTCGTGATACGAGCCCTGGTGCTCGGCCGGGCCGTGGACCGGCTGGGCGAGGCTCGGCTCGCCCGCCTGGGCATCGTGATCCTGGCGGCGGGCCTCGCGGCGACCGGCCTGGGACGCGGCGGCGTCGCGCTCGCCGCCGGATTCACCCTCATGCCGCTGGGGACGGCGTTCCTCTTTCCCTGCGTCACGGGCCTGCTCTCCCGCGTCGTCCCGGGGCCCGAGCGCGGGCTCTACATGGGAGTGCAGCACACCTTCGGCGGCGTCTCCCGGGTCGCCTTCCCCATCGCCGCCGGGCTCCTGATCGACCGGTTCGGCGTGGGGGTCCCGTTCTGGCTCGCCGCCCTGCTGGTGCTCGCCACCCTTCCGCTCACCCGCTCCATCGGCCCCCGCCC
>CAMPKP010000035.1 GCA_946887295.1 uncultured Gemmatimonadota bacterium
ATGCTCTCTCTCCTCCTCGCCCTTCAGGTCGCGGCGCCGCAGAACGACGCGCTTCCGACCGCCGGAGGCCGGGCGATCCCGATCACCTTCAGCCCCGTGGGCGAGATGCGCCCGGCGCTCTCTCCCGATGGAGGGGCGGTGGCGTTTCTCCGGGGCGGGTCGCTGACCGACTCGCTGCCGGCGAGCGTATGGGTGATGAACCTGACCAACGGAACCGAGCGCGAGGTCCGTCTGCCCGGGGGCGCGGGAGCGCCGGAGCAGGTGGGCTGGACCGGTGAGGGGCGCGCGCTGGTGATCAGAGCGGGCGGACGGCTCTACCGGACAGGAGCCCCGCCGGCGAGGGACGTCGCCGTGCCGGTTGCGGGAGCGGAGCGTGCCGCCGCGGAGTCGGCCCTGGCGGTGCTGCTGGGCAGGCCGGTGTTCGCCCGGGCGGTGCCCTGCGCCGACGGCGAAAACCTCTGTGTGCTCGGGGACACCGGGTCGCCGGCCCTCCTGGCGGCGAAGGCCCGCGAGCCGGCGCGCTGGGGAGACGATTCGGTCGCCTACCTCGAGGGCGGTCGGCTCGTGGTCCGCCCGCTCGGCGCGGGCCGTGCGCGTGTGGTCGAGTGGAGCGCGGTACCTCCCCGGCCGCGACAGCCCACGGTCTTCGCGGGAGCTACCGCCGGGCGATAGCGTCCCACGCGGCGACGAGGGTGAGCCCGATGTGCTGGCTCTCCGACTCCCACTCCCGGGCCCCCACCCGCTCGGCGGCGAAGGCCACCAGCGCGAGCCACACGTCGGTCCACAGCTCCGGCGGGCCCTCCCGCACGATCCCCTCCGCTCCACCCGCCGCGACCACGTCCCGGAGCGCATCCCGGAACTCGCGGGAGGCCTCCCGGCTTCGCTCGTCGAGGTGCTGCTCGTCCCGGTTGCGCAGCAGCATGCGGGTGAGTGACGGATCGCGCGAGGCCGCGTCCAGCAGTCGGCGCGCGATCGCCTCGAGCCGCTCGGGAACGGGGTGGCCGCCGTTCGGCTCGGGCTCCTTCACCAGGCCCGCGCCCCAACGCTGGGCGTTCCGGTACACCTCGTTCAGCAGATGCTCCTTGCCGCTGAAATGGCGGTAGATGGTTCCCTCGGCGACGCCGGCTCGCGCCGCGATCGCCGGCGTGGTCGTCGCGCGGAAGCCGACGGTGGTGTAGAGGTCGAGTGCGGCGCGGAGCAGACGCTGGCGGGTGGCCTCACCGTCGCGTCGTGGAGGCGTGGGATTCGACATGGACACAAAGTAAGGGTGAACCGGCTCGGTTGAAGGTGACCGGTGGCCCGGCTATTCTCCGGGGCTTTGTGCGATCACTTTCTCTCGGGGTTTTCCATGAAAATGATGGTCCTCGGTGCCGGGCTTCAGGGTTGCGCCTGCGCATACGATCTCCTTCAGAACCCGGCCATCAGCCAGGTCACGCTGGCGGATCTGCGTCCGGGCCAGCTCCCGCAGTTCCTCGCGGGAGACTGGAGTGGACGGCTCCGTCCGCTCCGCCTCGACGTCACCGATGTCGCGGCGGTAAAGGAGGCGTTGCAGGGTCACGCGGCGGTCATGAGCGCGATCCCGTACTACTATAACGCGCCCATGGCGCGCGCGGCGGTGGATGTCGGCTGCCACTTTGCCGATCTCGGTGGAAACACCGAGATCGTCTTCGAGCAGAAGAAGCTCGATGCGCCGGCCGCGGCGAAGGGCCTGTCGGTGATTCCCGATTGCGGCCTCGCCCCGGGAATGGTGAACATCCTCGCCGCGGAAGGCATCCGCCGTCTCGATCGCGCCGAGCGGGTGAAGGTGTACGTGGGAGGTCTGCCGCAGAGCCCCGAGCCGCCGCTCAACTATCAGATCGTCTATTCGCTCGAGGGCGCGCTCGACTACTACACCACCCCCTCCTGGATCCTGCGGGGCGGGCGGCCGGTGCAGGTGGACGCGCTGAGCGAGCTGGAGCCGATCGAGTTCCCGTCACCCGTCGGCACGCTGGAGGCGTTCCACACCGGCGGCGGCATCAGCACCCTCCCCTTCGCCTACGAGGGGAAGGTCGACGTCATGGAGTACAAGACGCTGCGCTATCCCGGCCACGCGGCGATCATGCGCCCGATCCGGGAGCTGGGATTGCTCGACATCAAGCCGGTCGAGGTGAAAGGGCAGACGGTGGTGCCGCGTGACGTCTTCATCGCGTCGGTTTCCCCCCGGCTGCACAAGCCGCAGGGCCGCGATCTCGTGGCGCTCCAGGTCCAGGTCTCGGGGGTGAAGGACGGAAAGCAGCGCCAGATCGGGTTCCGACTGATCGACTACTTCGATGCCGAGCACGGGATCAGCGCGATGATGCGGACGACCGGATACTCGCTGTCGGTCACCGGGCAGATGCAGGCCGACGGGCGGGTGACCCTCAAGGGCGTGCACACTCCCGACGAGGCCATTCCGTTTCGCGCCTACGTGGACGAGCTGGGCAAGCGTGGCGTGCGAATCGAGGAACTCTAGGTCGCGGCCGGGTGTTCGGTCCGCATGAGAGATTTCAGGGAGCTGTGGGAGCGGGCGCTGTCCTATGAGGCGTTCGTAGGCGGGAGCGAGCAGCACCGGGGCCTGTGGGACGGCATCTACCGGATCGTGCGGATCCCCGAATGGGCCTTTCAGGCCGTGCCGCTCGGCACCAGGCGCCGGCTGCTGGTGATCGCCGAAGACTGGTGCGGCGACGCCTCCAGCACGATCCCCATCCTCGCCCGCTTCGCCGACGCGGCGCCGGGAATGGAGCTCCGGGTGCTCCGGCGGGACGAGGAGCCCGAGCTGATGGACGAGTATCTCACCAACGGCGCCCGCTCCATCCCCGTCGTCATCGTGCTGGACGAGAACTACCGCCCGCTGGGCCGCTGGGGCCCCCGGCCGAGCGCCCTGCAGGCGTGGGTGCTCGAGAATCGGCCCCTGGTGCCGAAGGCCGAGCTGTATCCCCAGATCCGGCGGTGGTACGCGAGAGATCGGGGAGAATCGACTCTCAGGGAAGTGCTCGCGGTCGCCGGGCTGGGGAAGTCGGCCGCGTAGCCGCTAGAACATCCAGCCATTCCCCACCGAGAAGTTGAACCCGTCGGGCCCGCCGGCAAAATTGAACGTGAAGATCGTGGATCTGAGGATCCGCAGCGCGATGCCTCCCCCGCCGCCGACGTGCAGGTCCTCGGTGGTCAGGCGGAAGGCCTCCCTCTCGAAGACCCTGCCGGCATCGACGAAGGCGAGCAGCGTGATCGCGCCGAGATCGCCGAAGGGAAGCAGGTCGTGCCGGACCTCCAGGTTGCCGAAGAGCGTCCCCTTGCCGGCGAAGCGCCCGGTATCGAAGGAGCGATGGGAGTACTCGCCTCCCAGCACCGGCACCTGATCGTTCCAGGTGGGAAGATCGAATCGGGCGTAGAGGGTCGGCGTACCGCCCATGCCGGATCCCACGATCCGCGCGGCGACCACCGTCCCCTCCCGCAGCGGCAGGTATCCCCGCACGACCCCGTAGAGCCTGGTATATCCGTCGCCGCCGCTCCCGGCCTGCGCGCCCGCCTCGGCGAAGATCCCCCGCAGCGTGTTGAACTCGTTGTCGCGCGTGTCGTAGACCAGCGCGAGACGTCCGGAGACGTCGTCCTCCTCCAGGCCATCGCCGAAGTCGTCGTCGAACACCGAGGGCCCCGGCAGGGTGGTGAACCGCACCTGTCGGACGTCGGTCCTGAGCGCCACCTGGAGCGGTCCCCGGATGCGGCGGGTGACCTCGACCCGTCCCTCGTATCTGATCCGCCGGACCCGGAACAGGAAGGGCGTGGCGTCACTCACCAGGTCCTTGTTGTACTCCGTGTCGTTCCCCAGACCGAAATACCCGAACCGCGCCAGGCGCTCGGCGGCCAGTGAGGCGTCGAGTCGCCAGTCCTTCCACAGGCCGGGGGCGCGGAACCGCACCGCGGCGTAGCGGGTTCCCCTGAAGCTCGTGCCGGCTGCGCCGTCGAGCGCCGCGGTGTAGGTCGTCTGCGCCTCGTATGGAGCGGGCTGCCAGTAGCGGATCCTGGCGGAGATCACCGGCCCATCGTTCGCCATGCCGCTGAAGTAGGGGAAGTAGCTGGTGCGCCACGGCGGGCCGGAGTCGTCCTCCTCACTCTCCTGGGCAGCCAGGGCGGGCGCTCCCGCCGCCGCGAGCGCCAGCAGCGCCGGCAACAGCAGCGCGGACACCAGCAGGCGGCGAGGCCGTGGTCGGGTCGGGCGAGCCTGCATGTGGGCGCCTCCGGGGGGCGGTGAATGAACCCCGGGATTTAGGAAGGCGGGTGACGGAAGTCAAATCGGCGATTGCTTGATGCCGGTTCCCGGGCGCCATAGCTTGCGCACTTGCGTCTGCCCCCGATCCTCCAGCACGCGCTCGACCGGGCCGGCGGCCCGAGCGACGAGCCGCTCCGCCTGGTGCGGATCACCGCCGGCGTCCTGCTGCTCTTCGGGACCCTGGTGGCGATCGCGCTGGCCCTCTCGGGCATCGCGCCGCGTGCGATCAGGCTGGTCGGTGTCTTCTGGGCGATCTACGGCTTCGTCGTGGGACTGACCAGCGGCATCCTGGAGCCGGCGATCGACGGATTCGCGCATGCGCTGGCCAATCTGGGGCTTACGCGCGTGGGAGGTGGATACTCGGCGATCGAGACGCTGGTGGCCCGGGGCGAGATCGCCGCCGCCGCGGAGGCCTACCGGGAGCGGGCCCAGGACCCGGGGAGCCGGGTGGAAGCCACGGTCCGGAGGGCGGCGCTGCTCGGCGCCCTGGGCCAGCCCGAGACCGCGCTGGTCGAGCTGGATGGCCTCCGGCGCTTGCGGCTGTCCCCGGCCGACGACCTCCGCGTCGGCGTGGCCCTGGTGGACGTATACGATCGGCGGCTCGGCGATCCGGGACGGGCGATGGCCGAGCTGCGCCGGCTCATCGACCGCCATCCCGGCGAACGCGCGGTGCGGCAGCTGCGCCGCGCACTGGCCGAGCTCAAGGCGGAGCATCTGGAGTCGCTATGACCCGATTGATATTCTGGGACGTGGACACGCTCCACGATTTCATGAAGAGCGACGGCAGGCTGTACGTGTCGGGCGCGGAGGAGATCATCCCCGTCGTCCGGACGCTCACCGACTTCGCCCACGACCATCACATTCCCATCGTGGCTTCGGCTGACGACCACGACACGTCCGACGCCGAGATCAGCGACGATCCCGACTGGAAGACCACATTTCCGCCGCATTGCATGCGGGGCACGCCGGGTCAGCTGAAGATCGCCGAGACCGCGTTGCGGGATCCGCTGGTGATCGAGCCCGAGCCCCAGGATCCCGGGGCCCTGGCCCACCGCATCCTGAGCCACCGCGGCGATTTCCTGCTGCACAAGCACACGGTGGACGTGTTCAGCAACGCGAACACGGTGACGCTGCTCCGCACGCTCGAGCCCGAGGCCGTCGTGATCTACGGCGTCGCGACCGACTTCTGCGACCGCTATACCGTCGAGGGGCTGCTGCGTCATTCACCCCGCAGCCGGCTCTACCTGGTGACCGACGCCATCAGGGCGATCTATCCCGAGGAGGGCGAGCGGCTGGTGGCGGGGTGGCGGGAGCGCGGCGTGCAGGCCCTGGAGTCGAGCGAGGTCGTGGCCGGCGGTGTCCTGGATGGATACCTGGTGAGCCCATCGGTGTGATCCACGGCACAGCGGGGCACCCCGCCCGACCTATCTTGCGACGCAGTGGGAGCATGGTAAAACGGAGCCGTGCGAGACGTCCGATAACAGCCCTGAGTCCCCTGCTCTGAGGCCGGACGAGCCGTTGACCCTCTGCGCTCATTGTTGATCCCTTCAAATTCCCTTCTCAATCAACATCTCGCAGGGAACGGGCCTCGTGCCCGTTCCACCCACCTTGTCCGGCCGCCAGTGTGACGCGACCCACGGCGCCCGGGTCCGCCTTCCGCGAGCGTGCACTCTTCTCACACGGGAGCACTTATGCCTCGCGGCGACAAGTCCTCATATACCGGCAAGCAGAAGCGACAGGCGGAGCACATCGAGGAGGGTTACGAGGCACGTGGCACGCCTAAGAAAGAGGCGAAGCGGCGCGCCTGGGCGACGGTGAACAAGGAGACCGGCGGGGGCAAGAAGAGCGGTTCGGGACGAGGCAAGAAGGTCAATCGGGCGCCGTCGCGAAAGGGCGGCAAGAAGGGCGGCCAGGCCGCGGCGAGGCGCCCCAAGGCGGCGAGATCGGCCTCGGCCCGCAAGGCGGCCGCGACGCGCAAGCGCCGCGCCGGTACCGCGGCCCGCAAAGGCCGGAGCGGCACCGCGGCCCGCAAACGCCGGGGTGGCACCGCGACCGGAAAGCGCCGGAGCGGCACCGCGACTGGAAAGCGCCGCGGCGGCACGGCCAGCCGGAAGCGCTCTTCCCGGTAGCCGCTGCAGACGGGGCCAAGTCCTTGCGCGCAGCCGTAGTAGCCGACTCTGGTGGCCCGTCTCACGTCCCGAGTGGCCACGCTTCACAGCGCAAAAGCTCGGGATCCGGCATGCTGAGTCCGCCGGGCGAGCGCCCGGTGCCGCCCCGTGATGCTGCGTGGCAGGCTCGTTATTTCTCGGGAGAGTCTATGTCGATCCTGAAGCTACGTGGGACGCTGCCGGCACTGCTGACCGCCGCGGCCGTGGCGGTCGCGGTGCCCGGCACGGCGCAGGCCCAGGGTGGTGTCAGCCTGGTGCCATGGGCGGGCGCCTACATCCCCACTCGAAATTCGTTCGAGGACCTGGACAACGCGGCCTTCGACCGCGACATCAGCGTCATCGGAGGCGCCCGGCTGACCTTCTGGGGGACCGGAATTCTGGGCTTCGAGGCCACCGGCGGGTATTCCCCCGCGCGAGTCGGGGGGGAGACCATCAACGAGCGGAATACCAACCTGTTCGCGGCGAGCGGGCGGCTGCTGCTGGCCCTGAGCCCGGTCACCAACCCGGTCGGGTTTTACATCGGCGCCGGCCCCGCGCTGCTCGTCCGCGGCAGGAACGTGTTGAACGAGGATCGGAGCAACACCGACTTCGGCGGCACGGCAGGCGCCGGCCTCCGGTTCGCGCTCGGCGAGAGCGGCCGCTCGGCGATCCGCCTCGATTTCGAGGACTACTTCTACAACGGTGACTTCGGCGGGGGCGACGAGTTCCAGAACGACCTGGTGGCGTCGCTTGGACTCGAGTTCGCGCTCGGCGGACGGGCCGACTCGAACCAGCCATAGTGCGACCTTTCTACGGCGAACACCAGCACGACGAGGGGCGCGGCCGAAGCCGCGCCCCTCGTCGCGTTCGTCGCCGCCGGGGCGATACCCGGCGAGGTGGTCTCAGGGTGGCGACTTCGGGAGGCCGCCGGTCATCCTTCCCGCCGCACCTCCCGGGGCGCCTTGTCGTCCCTGAGCCCGAGGAATCTCGGGTGCCGGAGCAGGCCGGCCTCGGTCCACTCGCCGAAGCCGATCTGGGCGACCAGCTTCGGCGTGACCCACTGCACCTCGCCGGCCGGCACCGGCCCCGGCGCGAACGGCGAGGTGCGGCGGTGGAGCGGAGTCAGCCGCCGGAAGAGCAGCTCGAGCATGTCGCGATCGTAGCCGGTGCCCACCTTGCCGGCGTACCGCAGCTTGCCGTCGCCGTCGTAGTAGCCGACCAGCAGGGCGCCCAGGCGCTCGCGGGCTCCCTGCGGCTCGGTGTACCCGCCGATCACGAATTCCTGCTGCTGCACGCACTTGATCTTGAGCCAGTCGGTGGACCGCCCGCTCACGTAGCGCGATTCCGCGCGCTTGGCCAGGATCCCCTCGGCGCCCCTGGCGCAGGCATCGCGATACATCGCCGCGGAGCCGGTGGTGCGGTAGGGAGTGAAGCGGATCGCGTCGTCGTACCAGACCACGTCGCGGAGGACCTTCTTGCGGTCGAGCAGCGGCAGGCCGGTGAGGTCGATGCCCTCGTAGAAGAGGCAGTCGAACAGGTAGAGCTCGACCGACACGCCGGTTCGTGCTGCCCGCTGGACGTCGCGAAGGTGCATCCGCTGCTGCAGCCGCGCGAACGACGAGAGTCCGGTGGCGGGATCGGGCGCCACGATCTCGCCGTCGAGCACGGCGTCGCCCCGCACGGCTAGTGAGAGCTGCTCCACCAGCTCCGGATAGCCGCCTTCGACCTGCTTCCGGTTGCGGGAGAAGAGCCGGACGGATCCGCCGGTCACGTAGGCGAGCACGCGGACGCCGTCGAGCTTGGGCTCGTAGATCCAACCCCCGCCGGTGGGTGCGCGCTCGGCGAGCGTGGCCAGCATCGGCGGGATCCACCCGGGTTGGGCCCGGTAGCGGAGCCGCCCCCGCGCCTTGCCCGAGAGGGCCTCCCGGGACGGAGTCACACGGCGCCTCCGGCGCTCAGGATGGCGCCGAGATCCTGCTTGGCCTCGAGGATGCCGCCCCAGGGATCGCCGCCGGCCTCGAGCCGATCGGGTACGGTGCGCAGGGTGAAGTCGGTGGGGTAGACCGACTCCAGCTCGTCCCAGCGAACCGGCGTCGACACCGTCGCGGCGGCGTGCCGCCGCGGGGAGTACGGAACGGCGAGGGACTTGCCTCGGCTGTTCTGGTTGTAGTCGAAGAAGATCTTGCCCCGCCGCCGCTCCACCGACCAGTCGATCGTCACGTCCCGCGGCCGCTGCCTCATCGCGTGCCGCGCGATCGTCTCCGCCACCTCGCGGGCGGCGTCGAAGTCGAGATCGCGAACGATCGGCAGATAGAGGTGAAGTCCGGTGCGGCCGGAGGTCTTCACCCAGGTGGAGAGCCCCAGCCCCTCGAGCTGGCGGTGGACCTGCAGCGCGAGCTTGCGGGTGCGATTGAAGGCGCGCCGGTGCAGCTCGGGCTCGGCGCCGCGCGACTCCCGGCCCGAGTAGTCATAGGGATCGAGATCGAACACGACGAAGTCGGGATAGTTGAGCACCGACCGCTCCAGCGCGGCCTCCGAGCCGGTGAAGGTCTGGCCGCGCTCCAGCGCGTCCGGCGCGGGCTCGGTGCGCGAATACCAGGCGTGCAGCTCGAGGCTCGCCATCTGGCCCAGCCAGAGCAGGGTCGGGAGGTTCTCGCAGATGAGGTAGTCCCCGTCGGCGTCGCCCTGGCTGGAGTAGATCGACACGGTGCGGGCGAACGGCGGCGGGTCGTCCCAGTGCTTCTGATAGAAGCTCTTCCCGCCCACGCCGTTGGGAAACCGGGTGACGAAGAGCGGCCGGTCGGAGAGATGGGGAAGCATCCAGCGCGAGACGCGCGCCAGGTAGCGCAGCAGGGACCGCTTCGTCACCGGCTTTCGCGTCCCCGCCCCGGGCCAGAGCGGCTTGTCCAGATTGGTCACGGGAACATCGTGACCCTCCACGTGCAGCACGGCGCGGTCCTTGGCCGCATCGAGCTGCTTCAGGACGTCCTTCAACTGACCTTCCGCGTCGCCCGCCGCGCCGCCGGCCGGGTGCGCGGTCGTGCGGCGCGCTTGGGCTTGTCCTTCTTCGCCGCCTCCACGCTGCGGCGCAGCGCGTCCGCGAGGTCGAGGACCTTGGCCTCGGGCGCGGCCGGGGAGGTCACCACTTCGCGGCCCTCGAGCTTCGCCTCGATGAGCTGCGACAGCGCCTCGCGGTAGTGATCCTTGTACTCATCCGGCTCGAAGGGCTTGCGCAGCAGGTCGATCAACGCCGCCGCCATCTCGAACTCGCGGTCCGAGACCTTCACACCGCCGAGATCCATCTCGGGCTGCGCCCTGATCTCGTCGGGGTAGTAGAGCGTCTCGAGCATGAGCGCCCCGTCCTTGGGACGAAGCGCGCAGAGCTGCTCCTTCTTCCGGATCGTGATCGTCGCGATGGCCGTGAGGCCCTTCTTCTCGATGGTCCGGATGAGCAGCGCGTAGGGCTTCTCGCCCCGCTCGTCCGGCGCGAGGTAGTAGCTGCGCTCGTAGAAGACCGGATCGATCTCCTCCTCCTTCACGAAGGCGCCGATCTCGATCAGGTGCTTGCTCGGCAGGGGCAGCTTCTCGAAGTCCTCGTCCGTCAGGGTGACGTACTGGTTCTTCGCGTACTCGTAGCCACGGACGGTCTCGCTCCAGGGCACCTCCACCTCGTCCGTGGGGCACCACCGGACCTGCTTCAGCCGGGTGCCGCAGGTCGAGTGCAGCAGGTGAAACGAGATGTCCTTGCTCTCGGTTGCGCCGAACAGCTTGACCGGGATGCTCACCATCCCGAAGCCGATCGAGCCACTCCAGATAGCCCGCGCCATCACGCCCCCTGGTCCCGGGTAGCCCTGCTCGCCCGCGGCAGGTTTTCCACACCGCGGAGGGATTATCCACAGGATTATCAACATAACTTGTTGATAACCAACGACTTACGGCACTGGATATTGCCCGGCGTGGGGGACGATCGCTGTGGGATGAGTCACACGCAACTACTGGCTGGCCGGCGCCTCCGCAGGCTTGGGCCCATTGAGTGCGCGGAGGATCTTCTTCATGCCGAGCGTATCGCCGGCACGCTTGGAGGCGATGACGGAATCGGGCGCCAGGTCGGGCAGCGCCAGCTCGATCGCAGCCGGTGCCGGCGCGATGAGCACGGAAGCCGAGGCGGGTGCGGGAGCCGGCGCAGACGCCGCAGTGGTCGCCGACCGGGCGGAGTCAGCTCCTGGCCGCGCCGGCACCGAGCCCGCGAAGGCCGGGCCCGGCGTCATCGGCACGCGAGCGGGTGCGACGGTCACCCGCGGCACGTCGGCCGCTCTGCTCTCGACAGCGCCGGTCCGCGCGGCCGGGGCGTCGCTCTCCGCGGCGGTCTCGGGCAGCCGCTCGGCTTCGTCGGTTCGCGCGGCTGGCGCGGGCGTCTCCGGGGGGTCGGCCGATGCGGTCGGGGTGGCGGTGAGTACCAGGTGCGTGCAGATGACGAGCGCTGCGGCGCCACCGAGCAGCAGTAGCGGATGCCCGCCCATTCGCCGCCCGCGGCGCGCGGTCGGCCGCGGTTGCGGCTCCTCGTCCTCCACCTCGTTCCGGTGCTCGGCCACCGGCTTGGAGACCTCAGGGGGCGCGTACGACGTCGTTGGCGGCGCGAGCACAGCCAGCGCCTGCGCACCGGGTGCGTGCGCCTCCGGGGCGCGGAGCTCGATCGCCTCCTCCGCGCTCTCCGGCGCCGGCATGTGCCAGGGAAGCGGCTCGGGAATGGAGACCACCGGAAGATCGCGGAGCACTTCGTTCTGCATGGCGATCACGGGCGACTGCACCGGCGCCGGGATCTTCGGCATCGCCGACGCCTTCGGCGCGGGCTTCGACTCGGTAACCGGCCTCGGCTCCGGCGAGCGTTTCTGCTGCGGTGGCGGGGGCGCGGGCTGGGTATGCGCCTCCGGCGAATGTCCCTTCGGGCGCGCTGTCGGAATCGGGGTCGCGGAGGTCACCGGGGTTTGAGCGATGCTCGCGGCCGGCATGTCCAGCGCCTTCTTGTAATGGGGATGCAGCCCGATGGGAAGCCACTTCTGCGAGGCGGCGTGATAGATCCGGGAGCGATGCGTGATGACGCCGTTCCGGATGCCGATCGCCAGCTCCTCGATGGTCCGGAAGACGGTTTCCTCGCCGGGGGCGACCTCGATCCGATACATGAACGCGTCCTCTGAGCGTGGCGGGGGAGCCCGTGATCCACGCCAAATTCATGCTCGGATCGAATGCACGTTCCTGCATTCGGCAGCCGGCGCCTCGGCGGCGAGCGGTCGGGTGCCGAGCCCCGTACGAACTTTCGTGTTGCGATGGGGTTAAGGATGTTCAGCGTCCGGGACCGGCCCGCCGCCGCCGCGCGGCCTCGGCAGCGGTCGCGGAGCCGCCCCGGTCGCGGCCTCGCCCGCCTCTCGTAGATTGCATGGATGAGCGGAATCTCCGGAGTCGCGATCGCCTGGATCCAGGGCGTGTTTTACCTGGCGACAGGCGCCTGGGCGCTGGTGGACCTCGACAGCTTCATGGCGGTCACCGGTCCGAAAGTGGAGCACTGGCTCGTCAAGACGGTCGGGTCGCTGGTCGCCGTGATCGGCGTGGTTTTCCTCTCCGCGGCCCGGAATCGTCGCGTGTCGAGCGAGATCGCTCTTCTGGGCATCGGCTGCGCGCTTGCGCTCGCGGCGATCGACGTGTTCTACGTTTCCGTCGGCCGTATCTCTTCGATCTACCTGCTCGATGCCGCCGCCGAGGTGGGTCTCGCAGCCGCCTGGCTGCTGGCCGGACGCCGCGGGTGAGCGCGCTATCGGCCGAGCGGGTCTCCAAGCGCTATGGCGACGTGGTGGCCCTCGACGGGGTCTCGCTCGAGGTCGGGTCGGGTGAGTGCGTCGCGCTGATCGGCGAGAGCGGGTCGGGAAAGACCACGCTGCTGCGCTGCTTCAACCGTCTCACCGATCCCGACGAGGGGCGCGTCCTGGTGGACGGAGTGGACGTCGCCACGGTCGCTCCCTACGAGCTGCGCCGTCGCACCGGCTACGTCCCGCAGGACGGCGGACTCCTGCCTCACTGGCGGGCACGGCGCAACGTCGCGCTGGTGCCCTGGCTGCGCCGCAGCCCCGACGCGGACGAGTCGGCGGAGCGGGCGCTCCGGCTCGTCGGCCTCGAGCCGGAGCGATTCGGCCCTCGCTGGCCTGCCGAGCTCTCGGGCGGCCAGCGACAGCGGGTGGCGGTCGCGCGCGCGCTGGCCGCCGGGCCGGGGGTCGTGCTGCTCGACGAGCCGTTCGGCGCCCTCGACGCGATCACCCGCGCGGACCTCCAGAACACGTTCCTCGCCCTGCGCCACGAGCTGGGCTTCACCGCCATCCTGGTGACCCACGATCTGGCCGAGGCGTTCCTGCTCGCCGACCGGGTCGGCGTGCTGCACTCGGGACGCCTCGAGCAGGTCGCCACGCCGGAAGTGCTGCGCGCCGCCCCCGCCACGACGTACGTGCGGGACCTGCTGCAGCGGGCCCGGGTCATGGAATGAATGCGGCCGCGCTGTTGCTGCTGATGGCGCTTCAGGGCTCGGGCCCGCGGCCGGTCGTGGTGGCCTCCAAGCCCTTCGGCGAGTCCTATATCCTGGCCGAGATGTTCGCCCAGCTCCTGGAGGCGCGCGGCATCGAGGTGGACCGGCGGCCCGGGCTCGGCGCCACCGAGATCGCCTTCCGCGCCATCCGCGCGGGATCGGCCGACGTCTACCCCGAGTACACCGGCACCGGGCTGCTGGCGATCCTCGACGAGCAGCCGGTGTCCGATCCGAGAAAGGTGTTCGACCGGGTGAGCCGCGAGTTTCGCCGGCGGTGGAACGCCCGCTGGCTCCCGCCGCTGGGATTCGAGAACACCTATGCCATTGCGGTGCGGCGGGAGACGGCGGCTCGGTACAAGCTCGCCACCTTGAGCGACCTCGCGCGCGAGGGGCCCTCGCTCCGCGCGGGACTCACCCCCGACTTCATCGGGCGCCCGGACGGGCTCCCGGGGCTCACGCGCGCCTATGGACTGCGATTCGCCGGTGTGCGAGCTCTCCTCCCCGCGGTGAAGTATCAGGCGCTGGCGGCCGGCGAGGTGGATGTGATAGACGGGTATTCCACCGACGGCCTGATCGCGCGCTACGACCTCGTGGTGTTGCGCGACGACCGGCGCTTCTTCCCGCCCTACGAGGCTGCGGCCCTGGTGAGCGGCGGCCTGGCCGAGCGCCGCCCGGCCGCGATTGCGGCGCTGACCGAGCTGAGCAACCGGCTGGACGAGTCCACGATGCGGCGGCTCAACCAGCGGCTGGAGGTGGACCGTGAGCCGGTGCGCCGCATCGCAGCCGATGCGCTGGCCGGCCTGGGGCTCACCACTCCATTGGTCCGGGCGGCCGAGTCGCGGCAGGCCGGGGAGATCAGCCTCCTCCGCTACCTGTGGGAGCGACGCGCGGAGCTGTTGGCAATGACGCGGCGCCATCTGCTCCTGGTCGCGCTCTCGCTCGCGGCGGCGATCAGCGTGGCGGTGCCGCTCGGCCTCGCGCTCGAGCGGGTGCCGCGCGGCGCCGAGCTGGTGGTGCGGGCGGCCGGCGTGCTGCAAACGCTGCCGGGCATCGCCCTGCTCGCGTTCATGATCCCGCTGCTGGGCATCGGCCTCCTGCCTTCCGTGGTGGCGCTCTTCCTCTATTCGCTCTACCCCATCCTGCGGAACACCTACACCGGAGTGCGCGAGGCGGGGCCCGACGCCGTCGCCGCCGGGCGGGCCCTGGGCATGACGCCGCGGCAGATCCTGGGGTACATCCGGCTTCCTCTGGCCGCGCCGGTGATCATGGCCGGCGTCCGCACCGCGGCGGTGATCAACGTCGGCACCGCGACGCTCGCGGCATTCATCGGGGCGGGAGGTCTGGGTGATCCGATCGCGGCGGGCCTGGCGCTGTCGGACACCCGGATGATCCTGTCGGGCGCGATTCCGGCGGCGCTGCTGGCGCTGGGCGTGGACGGGGCGCTCGGCGTGGTCGAGAGGATGGTGCGGCCGGGAGGGCTGCGCTTGACGCCCACTCGCGCCTCCGCGTAGGATAGGGCCCGTCAATGCGTCTGAACCCCTTCCGGGCCATCCGCCCCAGACCCGACCTCGCCGCGCAGGTCGCCTCGGTCCCCTACGACGTGGTGAACCGCGAGGAGGCGGCGGAGCTGGCCCGGGGGAACCCGCACAGCTTCCTGCATGTGGGCCGGTCGGACATCGATCTGCCCGGCGACGTGGACCCGTACGATCCCCGGATCTACGCTCGGGCCCGGGAGGCGCTGGACCGGCTCCTCGCCGAGGGTGCCCTCCTCAAGGACGGCAAGCCTGCGCTCTTCCTCTATCGCCAGGTGATGGACGGCCGTGCCCAGACCGGAGTGGTGGGCTGCGTGCACGTGGACGACTACGAGCGCGACGTCATCCGCAAGCACGAGAAGACCCGGCCGGACAAGGAGGACGACCGCACCCGGCACGTCCTCACCCTGCACGCCAATGCCGAGCCCGTCTTTCTCACCTATCGAGGACGGCCGGAGATAGACGGGCTGGTGGCCTCGATCGTCTCGGGGTCGCCGCCGCTCTACGATTTCACCGCGCCCGACGGCGTGCGGCACACGGTGTGGCAGGTGCCCGATCCGGCCGCACTGGCACGCGCATTCGATCCGGTGCCGCACTCCTACGTGGCGGATGGACACCACCGGTCGGCGAGCGCCTGGCGCGCGGGGAAGGAGCTGCGGGCGAAGAACGCTTCCCACCGCGGCGACGAGGAGTACAACTGGTTTCTCGCCGTGCTCTACCCGGCGGAGCAGCTTCGGATCCTGCCCTACAACCGCGTGGTGCGCGACCTGAACGGCATGACGCCTTCCGAGCTGCTCGATCGTCTCGGACGGCTGGGAGCGCTGACACCGGCCACGGAGCCGCTCCCGGATCGGGCCGGCGTCATGTGCGTCTTTCTGGACGGCCGCTGGCATCGTCTGGAGCTGGACCCGGCGGGCATCGACCGCTCGGACCCGATCGCGTCCCTGGACGTCTCGCTGCTTCAGGACCGGATTCTGTCACCGCTGCTCGGCATCGGGGACCCGCGCACCGACAAGCGGATCGATTTCGTCGGCGGCATCCGCGGCACCGCGGAGCTGGAGCGACGGGTGCGCTCGGGGGAGATGGCGATCGCATTCTCGCTCTTCCCCACCGCTCTCGAGCAGCTCATGGCCGTCTCCGACGGCGGCCACGTCATGCCGCCCAAGAGCACCTGGTTCGAGCCCAAGCTGCGGAGCGGCCTGTTCGTGCACGAGTTATCGTAGTCCACCCGTGGAGCCTCGATGAAAGTTCTCATTGCCGACAAGTTCGAGAAGGTCGGTATCGACGGTTTGAAGGAGCTCGGCTGCACGGTCGTGTCGCGGCCCGACCTGACCGCGGAGGCGCTGCCCGCCGCGATCAGGGAGGTGGATCCCCACATCCTGATCGTGCGGAGCACCAAGGTCACGGCCGAGAGCCTCAATTCGGGTACCTCGCTCACCCTCGTGGTCCGGGCGGGCGCGGGGATCGACACCATCGACGTCGGGACGGCATCCGCCCGGGGCATCTTCGTCTCCAACTGCCCCGGCAAGAACTCGATCGCCGTGGCCGAGCTGGTGATGGGGCTGGTGCTCGCGTGCGACCGGCGGATCCCGGACCAGGTGGCCGATCTGCGCCAGGGTCGGTGGAACAAGGCCGAGTACTCCAGGGCGCGAGGGCTCTTCGGCCGGACGCTGGGCATCGTGGGACTGGGGCAGATCGGCCGGGAGGTGTCGGTGCGCGCCCGTGCCTTCGGGATGCGGGTGCTCGCCTGGTCGCGCACGCTGACGCACGAGGAGGCGGACCACCTCGGGATCGCCTACGCCCAGAGCCCGCTCGAGGTGGCGCGGCTCTCGGACGTCGTGACCGTCAACGTCGCGGCTAACGCGGAGACCAGGCACCTGGTCAACGCCGAGTTCCTGGCCGCGATGCGGCCGGGAGCCTACCTCGTCAACACCTCGCGGGGCTCCGTGGTGGACGAGGCGGCGCTGGAGCAGGCCGTCTCCGAGAAGAAGATCCGCGCCGGCCTGGACGTCTTTCAGGGCGAGCCGGGCGGCGGCTCCGGAGAGTTCGCCCCGGCGATCCTGAAGGCGCCCGGCGTGTACGGCACCCATCACGTCGGGGCCTCCACCGACCAGGCCCAGGTCGCGATCGCGCACGAGGTGATCCGCATCGTCCAGGCGTTCAGGGAGACCGGGGAGGTCCCCAACGTGGTCAACCGCCTGGCCCGGAGCTCCGCCAGCCACGTGCTCGTGATCCGGCACCGGAACCGGCCCGGGGTCCTGGCCCATGTCTTCGGCGTGCTCGCCCATGCGGCGATCAACGTCGAGGAAGTGGAGAACATCATCTATCATGGTGCCCAGGCCACGCTGGCCAGGATTCACCTCGACGGCGAGCCCGGCGACGAGGCGCTGGAAGAGATCACGTCCGGCAACACGGACATCATCAGTGTCGAGCTGAGCGAGATCGACGCCCGGCCTCCGCACCCGACCCCAACACGGTGACCCGTATGAGCAAGCGAATCTTCAATTTTTCCGCCGGCCCCGCGGTGCTTCCGGAGCCCGTCCTCCGGAAGGCGCAGGAGGCCATCTGGGACGTGGCCGGCAGCGGCATCGGGATCATGGAGCACAGCCACCGGGGCAAGGTGTTCGACCGCATCCGCGACGAGGCGGAGCAGACCTGCCGGGACCTCGCAGGGATTCCGGACAATTATCGGGTGCTGTTCCTTCAGGGCGGCGCGTCGCTTCAGTTCTCGATGGTGCCCATGAACCTGCTGCCGCCCGATCGCACCGCCGACTACCTCTTGACCGGGGTGTGGGCGCAGAAGGCGGTGAAGGAGGCCAGGATCCTGGGCGGCAAGGTGCACATCGCCGCCACCGGCGAGAGCACCAACTTCGACCGGATTCCCCCGGCCTCGGAAATCCACTGGTCCGAGCGGCCGGCCTACGTGCATCTCACCACCAACAACACCATCTACGGCACGCAGTGGCGGTCCGAGCCGGCCGTGCCCGCCGGTGTGCCGCTCGTCGCGGACACGTCGAGCGATATGTACAGCCGTCCTATCGACGTGAGCAGGTACGGCCTCATCTACGCCGGCGCGCAGAAGAACCTCGGTCCCTCGGGCGTCGTGCTCGTCATCGTCCGGGACGACCTGGTGGAGGCCGGTCCGAAGACGCTTCCCACCATGCTCCAGTACCGCACGCACGCCGCGGAGAAGTCGCTGTACAATACGCCGCCCACGTTCGGGATCTACGTGATGGGCGAAGTGTTCAAGTGGATCCAGGCCGAGGGAGGGCTCGCGGCGATGGCGGAGCGAAACGCATCCAAGGCGCGGCTGCTCTACGACTACATCGACCAGAGCGATTTCTTCCGCGGCACCGCCCAGCCGGACAGCCGCTCGCTGATGAACGTTTGCTTCCGGGCGCCCAGCGAGGAGCTGGAGAGCGCCTTCATCGCCGAAGCGACGAAGCGCGGCCTCGACGGCCTCAAGGGCCATCGGAACGCCGGGGGCATGCGCGCCAGCATCTACAACGCCTGCCCGCGCGCGGCCGTCGAGGCGCTGGTCGCGTTCATGAAGGAGTTCGAGCGGGCCAACCGGGCGGCCGCGAAGGTCTGACATGCTCAGGAATACCACGCGCCGGGCGGGCGTGATGCTGGGGGGACGGGGAGCTAGCCGCCGTTCAGGTTCTTCACCAGCTCCGCGTTGGTGGGGTAGCGTTTCAGGTCGACGAGCAGGTCGTTCATGGCGTTGATCGGGGTCATCCCGGCGATCCGCTGGCGCAGGGCGCGCGACGCGGCGAGAGTCGGCTCGTCGAACAGCAGCTCCTCGCGGCGCGTCGCGCTGGCCACCAGGTCGATGGCCGGAAATACCCGCCGCTCGGCGAGCTCGCGGCTCAGCACCAGCTCGCTGTTGCCCGTGCCCTTGAACTCCTCGAAGATCACCTGGTCCATCTTGCTCCCGGTGTCCACCAGCGCGGTCGCGATGATGGTCAGCGACCCGCCTCCCTTCGACGGGTCCACCCTCCGCGCGCTCCCGAGGAAGCGCTTCGGCCGCTCCAGGGACTGGGCGTCGAGCCCGCCGGAGAGCGTGCGGCCGGTCCCCTTCTCGACGGCGTTGTAGGCCCGCGCGAGCCGGGTGAGCGAATCCACGATGAGCACCACGTCCTCGCCCAGCTCCACCCGCCTCCGGGCCCGCTCCAGCGTCAGCTCCGCGACCGCCACGTGCTGCGACGCCGGGTTGTCGAAGCTGGACGCGATGACCTCTCCCACGCCCGCGGCCTCCATCTCGAAGACCTCCTCGGGCCGCTCGTCCACCAGCAGGATGAGGAGATCGGCGTCCGGGTAGTTCGCGTTCACGCCTTCGGCGATCGCCTGGAGCACCATCGTCTTGCCCGCCTTGGCCGGCGCGACGATGAGGGCGCGCTGCCCCTTGCCCAGCGGGGAGAGGAGGTCGATGACCCGGTTGGTGGCGTCCAGCTGCCCCGAGCGCACCAGCCGGCTCTCCAGGCGGATCAGCTCGTTGGGATGGACCGCGGAGAGGCGGGTGAACTCGGGCCGGGTGCGGATCTGCTCCGGCGGCCGGCCATGGATGGAGGTGACGCGCTCCAGGGTGGGTCCGCGGCCCTTGCCGCCGGGCCGCGTCTCGCCGTCGATCTCGTCGCCGACCCGGAGACCGTACTGCCGGATGAGCCGCTCGCCGACGTGGACGTCCCCGCTGGAGGGGAGGTACCCCGCCTCTCTGCGCCGGAGGAAGCCCGACCCTCGCCCGGCGATCTCGAGCACACCGAGCATCAGGCGGCGGCCACGGCGCGCTTGATACGATGCAGGATGGCGGTGAGGCCCTGGGTTCGGGTCATCCCGAGCGTCTCGCTCAGGCCGAGCTGGTCGAGGAGGTCGTCGGGCACCTGGGCCACGACTTCGGGCGGCGCGCCTTCCAGCGTCCGGGCGAGCAGCGAGATGAACCCTCTGACCGTCGGGGATTCCCTCGGCACGTCGGCGTGGATGTGGACCTGCCCGTGTTCCACCTCGACCCAGAGGAAGACCGGGGTCTGGCACTCGTGCACCCGGTGGTCGCCCTTCGACTTCTCCGACTCGAGCCGCTCCGGCAGGGGAGGAAGTTTGCGGGAGTAGTCCAGCAGGGTCTCCAGCCGTGTGGTCCGGTCGGCGGCCTTGAAGCGGGGAATGAGGGTGTCGATACCGGGCATGGGGGGAAAGGTAGCTGTCGGAAGGGCACTGGGGCAGGCGTGGCGAAGCCGCAGCCGCTTGACGGCCCCATGCATCGAGATGTATAGATACTCATATGACCCTCGGCCGCCCCGCCGCACTCGCGATTATGCCGCTCCGACTCTGCCCCGGAGGCGGCGCGCGCGTGCAGGGGTAGCGGACCACCCGACCCGGCAGCGACTCGCGGCCTCTCGATCCGAGAGGCCGCTCTCTTTTTCAGGAACTCCCATGCACGCACCAGCCCCGGTCCGGCTCTACGATACCACCCTGCGCGACGGCACCCAGCGCGAAGGGCTCTCGCTCTCGGTGGAGGACAAGGTGAAGATCGCGCGGGCGCTCGACCGGCTCGGCGTGCACTACATCGAGGGCGGCTGGCCGGGGTCCAATCCCAAGGACGCCGAGTTCTTCCGGCGTCTGCGGGAGGCTCCGCCGGCCCGCGCCCGGCTGGCCGCGTTCGGCAGCACCCGGCGCGCGGGCGTGCGCTGCGAGGACGACGCCAGCATCCAGGCGCTGGAAGAGGCGGCGACCCCGGTGGTCACGCTGGTCGGCAAGACCTCGACCCTGCACGTGGACCGGGTGCTGGAGACCACGCGGGATGAGAACCTCCGCATGGTGGCGGACAGCGTCGCCTGGTTCAAGCGTCTCGGCAGGGAGGTCGTCTACGACGCGGAGCACTTCTTCGACGGGTGGCGCCTCGATCCCGGGTACGCGTTCGCCACGCTGGAGGCGGCCGCCGGGGCCGGCGCCGACTCGCTGATCCTCTGCGACACGAACGGCGGCGAGCTGCCCGACGTCGTGGCCGAGCGGGTGCTCGAGCTGCACGCCCGCCTCGGTACGCCGCTCGGCATCCATCCGCACAACGACGCCGGGCTCGCCGTGGCGAACGCGCTCGCGGCGGTCCGCGCGGGCTGCGAGCAGGTGCAGGGCACCATCAACGGCTACGGCGAGCGCTGCGGCAACCTCGACCTCGTCCCGCTCGTGGCCACGCTGCAGCTCAAGCTGGGGTACCGCGTCCTCGAGGACGACGCGCTCGGCAGGCTCAGCGAGATCTCCCACTACGTAGCCGACGTCGCCAACCAGCATCCCGACCCCCACGCGCCGTACGTGGGCCGCAGCGCGTTCGCGCACAAGGGCGGCATCCACGTCGCCGCCATCGCCAAGGTGCCCGAGAGCTACCAGCATGTGGACCCGGCGCTCGTCGGAAACCGGTGTCGCGTCGTGGTGAGCGAGGTCGCTGGGCGGCGCAACGTACGCCTTCGGGCTCGGGAGCTGGGCCTGGCCTCCGGCGCCGAGGAGGGCGCCGTGCTCCAGCTGATCAAGGAGCTGGAGCACCAGGGCTTCCAGTTCGAGGCGGCCGAAGGGTCGTTCGAGATGCTGCTGCGGCGGAAGGACCCCGCCTACCGGCCGCCGTTCGTGGTGGAGGACTTCACCGTGATCGTGGAGAAGCGAGGCGGGGTCGGGATCCGGGCCCAGGCCACCGTGAAGCTCCGCGTGGGCGACGACCTGGTGCACACCGCCGCCGAGGGCGACGGACCGGTGAACGCCCTCGACCGCGCGGTGCGGAAGGCGCTGCTGCCGCATTACCCGGGACTCGCCCGGGTTCACCTGGTGGACTACAAGGTCCGCATCGTGGACGAGCACCTGGGGACCGCCGCGCGCCCGCGGGTGATCATCGAGTCGGCCCGCGGCGCGGAGCGGTGGAGCACCGTCGGCTGCTCCGCCAATATCATAGAGGCGAGCTGGCTCGCGCTCTGCGACGCGCTGGAGCTGGCGCTGCTCAGGCCGCCGGCCGACGACTGACCCCGGGCCGGCCCTCCGCCGGCACTCGGGGGGGTCTGGAACCTTCCGGGCCCCAGGCACGTTCCATCCCTTGTTCACCCCGAGCCCCCTCCCCACGGGTCCCATGAGCTCACCGGAAAAGGTCGATGCCATCGTCATCGGGGCCGGACAGGCGGGCGGGCCGCTGTCCACGGCGCTCGCCCGGGCCGGACGCCGGACCGTGCTGATCGAGCGGGAGCACGTGGGCGGCACCTGCGTCAACGAGGGGTGCACGCCGACCAAGACGATGGTGGCCAGTGCCCGGGTCGCGTATCTCGCGCGGCGCGGCGCCGACTACGGCATCGAGACCGGGCCCGTGCGCGTGAATCTCGGCCGGGTTCGCGAGCGCAAGCGAGCCATCGTGGAGAGCTTCCGCACCCGAAGCCAGCAGCGAATCGAGTCCACCAAGGGGCTCGAGCTCCTCTTCGGGGAGGCGCGCTTCGTCGCCCCCCGCACCGTGGTGGTGAACGGGCGGACTCTCCAGGCCGATCTGGTATTCATCAACATCGGCTGCAGGCCGGCACTTCCCGACGTGCCCGGTCTCGATCGGGTTCGTCCCCTCGACTCGACCTCCATCATGGAGCTGGACGACATTCCCGAGCATCTCGTCGTCCTGGGCGGCGGCTATGTCGGGCTCGAGTTCGCCCAGATGTTCCGCCGCTTCGGCAGTCGGGTCACGATCATCCAGCGCGAGCTTCAGCTTCTGCCGCGGGAGGACGAGGACATCGCCGGTGCGGTGCTCGGCATCATGCGCGAGGACGGGCTCGAGGTCCTGCTGCAGGCCGAGGCGCGCTGCGCAGAACCGGTCGGCCAGGGCGTCCGCCTCGTCGCTTCGACCCCGGATGGCGAGCGCACGATCGATGGCTCCCGCCTGCTCGTGGCGGCGGGCCGGGTGCCCAACACCGACCGCCTCGAGCCGGAGGTCGCGGGCGTGGAGACCGACGAGAGGGGATTCATCCGGGTGAACGAGCGGCTGGAGACCACCGCCCCCGGCGTCTACGCGCTGGGCGACGTGAAGGGCGGGCCCGCCTTCACCCACATCTCCTACGACGACTACCGGATCATCCGCGCCAACCTGCTTCAAGGGGGCAACAGAACCACCGCGGACCGCCCGGTGCCATACACCGTATTCACCGACCCGCAGCTCGGCCGGGTCGGGCTCACCGAGCGGGAGGCGGGCGAGGCGGGCCGGCCGTATCGGGTGGCAAGGATGCCGATGAGCTCCGTCGCGCGGGCGCTCGAGACGGACGAGCCGAGGGGCATGATGAAGGCGCTGGTGGATCCGGAGTCCCGGCAGGTGCTGGGCGCCGCGGTGCTCGGCATCGAGGGCGGGGAGATCATGTCGGCCCTGCAACTCGCCATGATGGGAAACCTGCCGTATGATACGATTCGCGACGCGGTCTTCGCCCATCCCACGCTGGCGGAGTCGCTGAACAACCTGTTCTCGACGCTCGATTGAGCGGTCGAGGGAGGAGCTGCCGATGACGATCGCCGTCCCGCAGGACCGCGCCCAGCTGGAGTCGCTCGCCGAGCGACTCGGCGAGGCGCGGGCGCGGACATTTTTCCTCGTGGCTCCGCTCAGCGACGAGGAGCTGCACACCCAGCACGATCCGCTGATGAGCCCGATCCTCTGGGATCTGGGGCACATCGCGCATTTCGAGGAGCTGTGGCTCACCCGCAACCTCGACGGCCCCATCGAGTTCGTCGAGATGCCCGGCCTGTACAACCCGTTCGAGCATCCCCGGAGCACGCGGGGCGCGCTGCCCCTGCCGGGACTGGCCGAGTGTCGAGCGATCATGGACGAGATCCGCGGCCGGGTGCTCGCGCGCGTCGCGGCGACCGATCTCGACAGCGGCAATCCCCTGCTGCGCGACGGCTACGTCTACCGGATGGTCCTGCAGCACGAATATCAGCACAATGAAACGATCCTCCAGACACTCCAGCTCAAGCTGGGCGCGCCGTATGCGCCCGCGGCACGCTTCGACCTTCCCGCCGCGCCGACCGCGCCCGCTCCAGGAAGGATGGTCCGGTTCCCCGGCGGCGCAGTCGAGATCGGAACCGACGACCGCTCGGAGTCGTACGACAACGAGCGGCCGCGCCACTCGGTGGAGGTCCGGCCCTTCCTCATCGATGTGAGCCCGGCGACCAACGGCGACTTCCTCGGCTTCATCGCCGCTGGCGGCTACAACCGTCCGGAGCTTTGGTCCGAGGCGGGCCGCCGCTGGCTCGCGGAGTCGGGCGCGGCGGCGCCGAAGTACTGGTTCGAGGACGGCGGTCGCTGGATGACGCGCGCCATGGACCGGGTTGGTCCCGTGGAGCCAGGTCATCCGGTCTGTCACGTCTCCTGGTACGAGGCCGAGGCGTTCGCCCGGTTCGCGGGCAAGCGACTTCCCACCGAGATCGAGTGGGAGGCGGCCGCCTCCTGGGACCCCGCCACCGGCCGCAAGCGCCGCTTCCCCTGGGGCGACGAGCCGGCCTCCTCCGAGCTGGCGAACGTGGACCAGCTCGGCTTCGGCACCGCGCCGGTCGGCGCCTACCGTCGCAACGTCTCTCCGATCGGCTGCTACGGTATGATCGGCGACGTGTGGGAGTGGACCGCGAGCGACTTCCGTCCGTGGCCCGGATTCGAGGCGTTCCCGTACCGGGAGTATTCCGAGGTCTTCTTCGGCGACGAGTACAAGGTTCTGCGCGGGGGCTCGTGGGCCACCCGACCAGGCGCGGTGCGCAACACGTTCCGCAACTGGGACTACCCCATCCGCCGCCAGATCTTCAGCGGCTTCAGGTGCGCCCGTGACGCGTAGACCGCTGGCCCGCGAGACCTCCGCCGATCCCCGCATGCTCGCGGAGGTGGCGGAGGGGCTCTCCTCTCCCCAGAAGGAGCTGTCACCCAAGTACTTCTACGACCAGCGCGGCTCCGAGCTGTTCGAGGAGATCACCCGGCTGGAGGAGTACTACCCGACCCGAACCGAGCGCCGCCTGCTCGAGGACTGGATGCCGCCGCTGATCCGGGAGCTCGGCTCCCGGGCGCTGGTCGAGCTGGGTGCCGGCAGCGCGGAGAAGAGCCGCGTGATCCTCGACGCGATGCGGGACGCCGGCACCGCGGAGCTGTACGTGCCCATCGACGTGAGCGCGACGTTCCTGGGCCAGACCGCCGCGCGGCTCCGGCGGGAGTACCCGCGGCTGGCGGTGGAGCCGGCGATCGCCGACATCTCCGAGGAGTTCAATCTCCCGCGCCGGATGCCGCACCCGGC
>CAMPKP010000036.1 GCA_946887295.1 uncultured Gemmatimonadota bacterium
GTTTGTTACTCCCATGCAGGCCCCCCTCCCCACCGGATCCACCGCAGAGCTGCACGCCGCGTTTCTCCAGGCGGTGATCACGCTCGGCCTCGCGGCCCTGTGTTGGTTCATGTATCGGCGCTACCGGAAGCCCTACTTCGCCTGGTGGGCCGGCGCCTGGGGGCTCTATGGGATCCGGATCGCCGCGATCGTGAGCTTTCTGCTCAGCGGCGACCGGCTCTGGCTCTACTGGCACCAGGTGGTCACGGGCTGGACCGCACTCGCGCTGCTCTACGCGGCGCTGGTCTTCTCCCGCGGGCTGCGCTGGCGCAGGTGGTACTTCGCCGTGGCCCTGTTCCCCCCCGTGTGGGCCTACGTCGCGATCTACCGCCTCGATCACTTCCTCTGGGCCGCCGGTCCGGCGGTTCTCTTCCTCAGCTTCGCGACGCTGTGGACCGGCTGGGTCTTCGTCCAGTACCGACGGCGGGTCGTATCCAGCGGCGCGACGCTGCTCGCGGTGGCCTTCATGCTGTGGGGACTGCACCACCTGGACTATCCGTTCCTGCGGGCCCGCGGCGCCTGGAACCCGTGGGGCTATTACCTGGACATCCTCTTCACGCTCGCCGTCGGCACCGGGATCCTGCTCCTGGTGCTCGATGACCTGCGGCGGGGTCTCGGCGCATTGAGCGAGCTCTCGGGCGACCTCCAGCAGGCGGGGCGGGAGCAGGACGTGCTCGACGCGCTGCTGGCCCGCCCGCTCACCCTCCCGGCGGTGCGCGGCACCGCCCTGTTCCTGGTCGAGAGTGGCGGGCCGCGGTTCGCCCGCGGCGCGGGTGTCTACCGGGATGGGGGCGCTCCCGGGTCCGGCGGCGCCGTGGGCGATCTGCTCGCCCGAGCGCTTGCCACCGGTCTCCCCCAGGTCACCGGAACCTGGTCCGGGCGCGCCACCGGGGCGCCGGGTTACCCCTATACAGCCGTGCTCCCGCTCCTGCGGAACGAGGTGGTGATCGGCGCTCTGGTGCTGGTGGGGGACGCCCGCGACCCGTTCACCGCGCTCGACGACCGCTTCCTCGTCGCCCTCGGACAGCAGGTCGGGGCGGCGTTGGAGAACGCCGATCTCTACCGCCGGCTGGAGACCCGCACCGTCGAGCTGGCGCGCCTCTCGGCGCGCATGATCGAGCAGCACGAGGAAGAGCGGCGGCGGCTCTCGCGCGAGCTGCACGACGAGACCGGCCAGGTGTTCTCCGCCGTCAGGATCGAGCTCGGCGTCATTCGCGACGCCGTACCTCCCTCGCAGAGCGCCCGGCTCGATCAGGTGCTGGAGCTCATCGACACAGGGATCCGGAGCATCCGAAACGTCACCAACGACCTGCGCCCTTCGCTCCTGGACGACCTCGGCCTGCTGCCCGCCCTCCGCTCGCTGGTCGCCGAATTCAGCGAGCGGAGCGGAATGCAGGTCGGGCTGGACGCACCGGCGACGCTTCCCCCGCTCTCGGAGCAGGCGGAGCTCGCGCTGTTCCGCGCGCTGCAGGAGGCGCTCTCCAACGTCCTGCGGCACGCGGAGGCCCAGTCGGTGGAGATCGGGATCTCGGTCAATGGGGACGGCGTGCTGCTCGAGGTTCGGGACGACGGCCGCGGCGTCCCTGCCGACACCACGCCGGAGCGGCTGGAGCGCACGGGGCACATGGGGCTGGCGGGCATGCGCGAGCGCATCGGCGCACTGGGCGGCACGGTGCGCTTCCGGGCCGAGCCGGGTGCCGGGGCCCTGTTGGAGGTGCTGGTGCCGGCCGATCGCGGAGCCGCCGGTGGCCAGTGAGCCGATCCGGGTCCTGGTGGCGGACGATCATACGATTGTGCGCACCGGCATCCGCCACGTGCTCGAGAGCGAGCCCGGCTTCACCGTGGTCGCGGAGGCCTCCACCGGAGCCGAGGCGCTGGAGCTGGCGGCGAGCCTGCGTCCGGACGTCGCCGTGCTCGACATCTCCATGCCCGGCGACTCCGGCATTCGGGTCGCGGCCGAGTTGAGACGGCGCTCGCCCGAGACCCATGTGCTCATCCTCAGCATGCACGACAACACCGAGTACGTGCTCGAGAGCCTGCGTGCGGGTGCGCACGGCTATCTGCTCAAGGGCACCGCCGCGACCGAGCTGTGCGACGCCATCCGGGCGGTGCGGCGCGGCGAATCCTTCTTCAGCCCGCCGATCGCCGGACGGCTGAGCGCCGTCGTCCGGGGCGACGCCGCCGAGCCCCCCGCCGGCGCGCTGGGAGCGCTCACCCCCCGCGAGCGCCAGGTCCTCGTCGGAGTGGCGAGGGGGCACACCAATCGGGAGATCGCGCTGCAGCTCGGCATCAGCCATCGCACCGTGGAGACCCACCGTGAGAGCCTGATGCGCAAGCTCGGCGTCCGGACCGTCGCCGGCCTCACCCGGCTCGCCCTGGAAGCGGGTTTGGTGGGCCGATAGACCGTTATATTGGCGGGATGAGCAAAGTGAAAACCGGCATCGTCATGATGAACCTGGGAGGGCCGGCCACCCTGGACGAGGTGGAGCCTTTCCTGCTCGAGCTGTTCGCCGACCGGGAGATCATCCAGCTCCCCCTCCAGAAGTGGCTCGGCCCCTTCATCGCGCGCCGCCGGACCCCGCGGGTTCGGGGACTCTACGCCAACATCGGCGGCGGCTCCCCGATCCTGGGGCATACCCGGGCCCAGGGCCGCGGCATGGTGGAACGGCTGGACCGGCTCTCCCCCGAGACCGCCCCGCACCAGTTCTACGTCGCCTTCCGTTACGCCAAGCCCAAGAGCGAGGAAGCCCTGCGCGCGATGCACGCGGATGGGGTCGAGCGCGCGGTGGCCTTCACCCAGTACCCTCAGTTCTCCTGCAGCACGACGGGATCCAGCCTGAACGAGCTGTGGCGGGCCGCCGGGCGTACCGGCCTGCGGGACGCGTTCCGGTGGAGCATCATCGACCGCTGGCCGGTGCATCCGGGTTTCGTCGAGGCCATGGCCGACACCGTGCGCGAGGGGCTCGGTGAATTCAGCTCGGAGGAGCGGGACCGGACCGTGCTGCTGTTCAGCGCGCACTCGCTCCCGCTCGATGTCATCGACCGGGGGGACGCCTACCCCCAGGAGGTCGGCTCCACGGTGCACCGGGTGGTCGAGCGGCTGGGCCTGCCGAATCCGTACGTGCTGGCGTACCAGTCCGACGTGGGACCGGTGCGGTGGCTCGGTCCCAGCACCGAGCAGGTGATCAAGCGCCTCGGCGCGCGGGGTGAAAAGCGGGTGCTGGTGGTGCCCATCGCCTTTACCAGCGATCACATCGAGACATTGTCCGAGCTGGACCGGGAGTACGGCGAGGTGGCGCACAAGGCGGGAATCACTCAGTACAAGCGCGCGCCGGCACTCAACGACCGTCCCCTGTTCCTCGAGGCGCTGGCCGACATCGTCCGGGAGCACCTCGCATCGGGCGAGGTCTTCAGCAGCCAGTACCCGCTGCGGTGCGCGGGCTGTACCAATCCACAGTGCCGGAACGTGCTGAACCCCGCGGCGCGGGCAACGCGGCGCACGCGGGGCGACCGTTCGGATCGATCAGCGGCCGATCAGCAGCCGGTGGCGACCTCCGGGGTGCCGCCGGAGGCCCGCACCGAGCGACTCACCGGATAAAGCACTCGTCGCACCAGGCGCTCGGCCATCTCGCGGACGACCTGCTGCTCCCGCTCACCCAGGTCGCCCAGCTGGGCCAGAGCCGCGTCGGCCTCTTCCTCGGCCAGGCGCGCGGCCATCCGGTGCAGCTCCGCCAAGCGAGGGGCGGCGGCCTGCGCCCTGAGGGCGGCGTCGAGACGTCCGAGCTCCTGGTCGAGGACCTGCCGGGCGTGGTCGATCGCGGGAGACGCGAACCCGTCCACCGGGCAACGGAGCCGCTGGAGATCGTCGAGGTCCAGCAGGTGGATGCCCGGAATGGACCGCGCCGCGGGATCGACGTTCCGCGGGACCGAGAGATCGAACACCGCGACCGCCCGCGTACCCACCGCCGCCGACAGCCGGTCCGCCGTGACGACCGGATGATCCGCGCCGGTGGCCACGAAGACGACGTCGGCCCCGGCCAGGTGGTCGTCGAGCTCGTCCCACCCGCCGGAGACCGCATCCCAGGCCGAGGCGAGCGCGGCCGCGCGCTCGGGGCGGCGATTCACCAGCGCGGTTCTCGCCGTCCGGCCGTGCAGCGCCTTCAGCACTCCCTCGGCGACCTCTCCGGCTCCCAACACGAGCGCGCGTCCGTCGGCCAGGTTTCCGGAGAGCGAGGCGGCGACGTCCACGGCGGCCGAACTCACGGATGAGGGGTGCCGGCCCAGGATGGTCTCGCGCCGCACCCTGCGCCCCGCGACCAGCGCCGCGGACAGAATGGTGTCGATCAGCCGGTTGGTGGTGCCGGCGGCGCGCGCGGCATCGTAGGCCCGCCGAACCTGGCCGAGCACTTCGGTCTCGCCCAGGATCTGGGAGTCGAGCCCGGCGGTCACATCGAACAGGTGGCGAACCGCTTCGTCGCCGTCGAGCCGCAGGAAATCCTCGTCCAGGCAGGCGCCACGGCTCCGGGCGAACTCGAGGAACCACGCCTCCAGGTCGAGGTCACCGCTCCAGTAGATCTCGCAGCGATTGCAGGTGGAGAGAAGCAGCGCGACACTGCCGGCCGCGGCCTGGCCCTGGAGCCATGCGGCGGCTTCCGCCGAGGAGAAGGCGAGCCGCTCGCGCAGCTCGATTCCGGATGTATGATGGCTTACGCCAACGACATGGAAGGACACGCTCCGGAGCATGATCATAGGTTATGCCGATCAGCTCCGGGCAGCAATCCGACAAGCCCCGGAGCGGGCTCCGTAGTCCTACGGAGCTACGGAGCCCGGGAGAGGCCTCAGGCGGCGTGGATGGGGATCTCCCGCGGACGGGCCCGCTCGGCCTTGGGGACGGTCACGGTCAGGATCCCGTTCCGGTACTCGGCGGAGATATTTTCGCCGTCCACGGTCGTCGGAAGCATGAAGCTCCTCTCGAAGACGCCATAGCTGCGCTCATAGCGGTGCACCCGCTCGTTGCGCTCCTCGGCTTCCTGCTTCTTCTCACCGCGGATGGTGAGCAGGCTGTTCTCGAGGGTGAGCTTGACATCTTCCGGGTTCACGCCCGGCAGCTCGGCCACGATCTTCACGCTGTCTCTGTTTTCGAAGACGTCCACGGCGGGCTGCCACGCCGCAGTGATGGCGCCGTTCTCGGCCTGCTCGAGCGGCCAGGCGCCGAAGGCCTCGTCCAGCACGTTGCTGAGACGACGCAGGGACTGGAAGCTCTCGAAAGGACGCCGGGTAGTGGTGAGGTACATTGTTCGTCTCCATGCGACAGAGGTTGTACGCTCTTGGCGAGCCGCCTGGATCGCGGCTCACACCGGCCGGTAAAGCAGTCCCCGTGCCGGATCCGGGGCTGGTTTCCTTGCCAAAATGACCCACACCTCTGACGCTCAGCTTCAACCCGTCTGCCAGCGCGGCCGAAGGATTCTGCCATGTCGAACCCGCTCCGATACCGGATGGCGATCGCGGTCCTCGCACTCGCCGCGGCCATGGTGGCGCTCTACCTCCACCTCTGGAAGCTGGGCCTGGCGGGGACGCTCACCTGCACCGAGGGCCGGGGGTGCGAGATCGCGATGACGAGCAGCTGGAGCTGGTTTCTCGGGGTGGATGTCGCACTGATCGGGGCGGTTGGCTATGCGCTCATTCTGGGTGTGGCGCTCTGGGGGGCGCACCCGAGCCGGGAGGCCTCCAGCGCTCCGACCCTCCTGCTGCTGGCGCTCATCGTGCCGGCGGTGCTCTTCACCATCCGGCTCAAGTACGCCGAGTGGTTCGTGCTGCGGACGTTCTGTCCCTGGTGCCTCGAGAGCACCGTCACGATCGTGCTCTGCCTGGTGCTGGTCCTGCTCGACCTCCGGCGGGTGACACGGGAACGTCAGGCCGGCGTCACCTCACCGCCCCCCGCATCCGTTCCTCGTAGATCCCGATGAGCCGCTCCACCTGGGCGGCGGCCTGGCGGCCTTTCTCGGGCGGGATCTCGGCCACGTCACCGGCTCCTCCGCCCAACTCCCGCATGACCGAATCGGCGAGCACGCGGAAGTACCCGGTATCCGTCACTCCGGCACGGTTCAGGTCCGCTTCCATCGCGTTCACCAGCGCCCCCACCCCGTTCTTGAGCGCGGTCAGGTTCCCCTCCCCGGCCCGCCTGGGCTCCTTTACCTCGGCGATCTGGGCCCGAACCGCGGGGATGAGCCGGGGCGCCTCGAACTCGAAGCCGGCGTCATTGTCCTCGAGCTCCGCGCTTCCGGTTCGATTGGCCAGGTCGGGGGTCTCCTGCGCCCCACCGTTCTCCGAGCGAGTCTGGCGGCACCCGGCGAGCACCAGCAGGATGGCGAGCCACCGGACCGAGCGACGCATGATGACCTCCGGCGAAGGGTTCCTGCCCAAGTAACCCACCTCACCGTGGCCGTTCGGTGTCGCCGCTCACTCAGCCGATCACCGCTTGAAGATTCGCCCCAGGAGCCCCGGCGTGTGGGCGGCCTCGAGGGCCAGCGCGAGCTCGGTCATCGAGCCGTACCGATCCGACGGGTCCATGGCCAGCGCCCGGCTGATCACCGCCTCCACTCTGGGGGGAAAATCCGGCTTCACCTCCCTGAGCTTGAGCGGCTGCCCCCGAAGCCGGGCGATCATCGTCTCCTGGGCGGACTTGCCGGGGAACGGCAGCTGTGCGGTGAAGAGCTCGAAGGCCAGCACGCCCAGGGCGTAGACGTCGCTGCGCCCGTCCAGCGGCTTGCCGCGGATCTGCTCGGGACTCATGAACTCCGGCGTGCCCAGCACGATGCCGGTCGCGGTCAGCTTGGCGAGCTCGGAGCCGGCCCGCCGCTCCTTCGCCAGGCCGAAATCCATGACGACGGCCCGGTACTCGTCCGGGTCTCCCGGCTTCGCGCCGGCCACCGGGACCAGCATGATGTTCTCGGGCTTGAGATCGCGATGGATGATCTGGAGCTCGTGAGCGTGCTGGAGCCCGTAGCACATCTGGATGAGAAGCGGGACACCCTCGGCGGCCGAGAACGGCCCTCGCCGCGCCTCGTGCTCGCTCAGCGGCTCGCCCTCCAGGAACGGCATCACCAGGTAGATCAGGCGCTCGGACGTCTCGCCCAGCCGGAGTATGGGGCAGACGTTGGGGTGATCGAGCCGCATGGCGATGGTCGCCTCACGGCGCAGGCGCTCCACCGACGCGGGGTCGCGGGACAGCCGCGGAAGCAGGATCTTGAGCGCGACGACGCGCTCGGTCCCGATCTCCTCGGCGCGATAGACGTAGGACATCCCGCCTTCGCCGAGGCGCGTCCCCACGCGATAGCGGCGATCGAGCACCTGGCCCGAGAGGGTCTTGAGCGGGTCGTTGGTCAGCGACACGGTGGGGACGCGGGGGACGGTATCGGCGTCAGCGTCGGGGTCGGCAGGGTCGGCGTATCGCTGCGGGGGGGAGCGCCGGATCCCGGCCTCCTCCACGAGGAGCGATCCGTCCTTGACGCAATAACGTGCTGGAGCAGGGTACGTCTGGCTACAGCGGGGGCAGCGCCGGGCGGTCAATCCCGGAACCGGTTTCGGCCGTCGGTCTTGGCCCGGTAGAGGTGGGTGTCGGCGAGCCGGAGGAGGGATTCTCCATCCGAGACCCGCTCGTCGGGGAAGGACGCGATGCCGATGCTGATGGTGACCCGGACCGGATGGCCGGTCTCGCCGAAGTCATGGGTCGCCACCCGGCGCAGAATGCGCTCGGCGAAGTTGCGCGACTCGGTGCTGGTGGTCTCCGGCAGGAGCACCACGAACTCCTCGCCGCCGTAGCGAGCCACGATGTCCACCGACCGCTGTTCCCGCTTGAGCAGGGACGCCAGCTGCTTGAGCACCCGGTCGCCCACCAGGTGGCCGTAGGTATCGTTGATCTGCTTGAAGTTGTCGATGTCGATCATCATGCCCGTGAGCATGGTGGCGTAGCGGGCCGCCCGGTCCATCTCCTGCTCCAGCTTCTCCATCATCGCGCGGCGGTTGAAGCAGTTGGTCAGCGGGTCGGTCTCGGCGAGATGCCGCATCTGCTCCTGGCCCATCACCGCGTTCTCGAGGTCGTAGGCCTTCTCCAGCGCGGCGACGGCGGCGTTGATCACCTGCTCGGCGAACTGGACGTCCTGCTCGTTGAGCGGGGCGTCGCCGGTCGTGGTCCGGAGGAAGAAGACGCCCGCCGGCTGCTGCCGCAGGGAGAAGCGGATGGCGATCGCAGAGCGGGCCGGCACGGGCCGCCCCTCGGCCTCCCAGATCGCCCGCATCTGCTGGAAGAGCGGATCGGTGAGCACGTCGCGCACCAGCACCACCTCCCCGGTGGTGAGGGCGTGCTGGATCTCGGGATAGCGCCGGAGGTCCACGGCCAGGTTGTGCAGCATCGGGTTTTCGTAGGCCGCGACCACCGTGCCGTGATCGTCGTCGGGGCCGGCGATGATGATCGAGCAGCGCGAGATGTTGAGTCCCTGGGCCACCCGGCGCACCAGGATCTGGTAGATCTCCTCGGGCTTGAGGGAGGCGGTCACCTCCTGGAGGATCTCCATCATCTCGGAGCGGGACCGCGCTTCCGCTCGGGCCTGATTCAGCTCGCGGCCCACCCGCAGGTGGGCCTTCACCCGGGCCAGCAGCTCCCGCACCCGGAACGGCTTGGGGATGAAGTCCGCGGCGCCGAGGCCCAGCGAGCGGACCGTGGCCTCCTCCGGCGGCATCGAGGAGATCATGAGCACCGGAAGATCCTTGAAGCGGGGATCGGCCTTCACGCGCTGCAGGAGCTGCAGGCCGTCCACCTTCGGCATCATGATGTCGAGCAGCAGGAGGTCGAACTGCTCGGCGCTCAGGTGATCGAAGAGATGCTCGCCACCCGGTACGGTCAGGACTTCGTAGCCGTTCTCCTTGAGGATCCAGGAGAGCGTGCGGGAGAGCGCCTGGTCGTCGTCGGCGACGAGGATCTTGGGAGCGATGGTCATTCCACCAGACTTTGAAAGAGATCCGGATCCACGTTGCCGCCGCTCACCACCGCCACCGTGGGGCCGGCGAGCTCGATCCGCCCGGCGAGAATCGCGGCGGTGGTGACGGCCCCCGAGGGCTCGACGCGAAGACCGGCGTCCCGGTGAAGGAATCGGACGGCGGCGGCGATCTCGTCCTCGGTGACCTGGACCGCCTCCCGAACCATCCGCCGAATGATGGGGAAAGTAAAGGTGCCAATCGACCGGGTCAGAAGTCCGTCGGCGATGCTCTCGGTCCGCTCCAGCGTGCGGGGAGCGCCGGCCGCGAGCGCGGCGGTGAGCTTGGCGGCCCCGGCGGGCTCGACCGCGAGGACCCGGGTCGCGGGTGCGAGCGCGGCCACCGCCACGGAGATCCCCGCCAGGAGCCCGCCGCCGCTCACTGGGACGAGGATCGTGTCCACGTCCGGCCGCTGCTCCAGAATCTCGAGACCGATGGTGCCCTGGCCGGCGACGACGTCGGGATGATCGAAGGGCGGGATCATCGCCAGCCCCTCCTCGCGCGCGATCGCCTCGGCACGCTGCAGCTGCTCGGGGGAGCGCACCGCTCCCGCGAGAACCACCTCGCCGCCGTGCCGGCGGACGCCCGCCACCTTGATGGCGGGCGTCGAGGCGGGCATGACGACGACCGCCCGGAGCCCGAAGGCCCGGGCGGCGTACGCCACGGCCTGTCCATGATTGCCGCTCGACTGGGTGACGACGCCCGAGGCGCCGCCCTCGCGGGCCACCCGGGCGATGGCGTTGTACGCGCCCCGGATCTTGAAGGCGCCGATCGGCTGGAGCTGCTCGCACTTGAGCGCGACCGGCACGCCGGCCCGGGCGGACAGCGCGGAGACCTCGATCAGCGGGGTCCGGACCGCGACACCCTCCAGTGTGCGGGCCGCCGCGCGGACGTCCTCCAGGGTGACCCGCGAGGCCGGGTCGGCGCTGAGCCGCATCGGCCCCGGGCTATTCCTCTGCGGCGGTCGGCGCCACGGCATCGCCGCCGGCAACTTCCTCGGCGCCGTTCTCGTCCTCCTTCACCACCCGGGCCACGTCCACCACCGCGTCGCCGGCGTCGAGGTTCATCACCTTCACGCCCTGGGTGTTGCGCCCGATGACCCGGATGCCGTCCACCGGCAGCCGGATGATCACGCCCTGCCGGGTGATCATCATCAGCTCGTCGTCGGGGATGACCTCCTTCAGCGCCACGATCGGCCCGGTCTTGTCGGTCTTCTTGAGCGTGATGATCCCCTTGCCGCCGCGCCGCTGGACCCGGTAGTCGGTCAGCTCGGACCGCTTGCCGAAGCCCTTCTCGCTCACGACCAGCAGGGTGGCGTCCCGCCGGACGACGACCATCCCGATCACCTCGTCGCCCTTCTCCAGCTCGATGCCCTTCACGCCGGTCGTGGCGCGGCCCATCTCACGGACGTCGCCCTGGTGGAATCGGATGCTCATGCCGTCGCGGGTGGCCAGGACGATGTCGCTGTTCTGGTCGCAGACCTGGACGTCGATCAGCTCGTCGTCCTTGTCGATGTTGATGGCGCAGATCCCGTTGCTCCGCACGTTGCCGTACGCGGACAGCAGCGTCTTCTTCACCGTGCCCTTGCGGGTGGCGAAGATCAGGCACTTGTCGTCCGCGAACTCCCGCACCGGCACCAGCGCCGCGACCTGCTCGGTCGGCTTGATGGCGATGCAGTTGACCACCGGCTTGCCCCGTGCGGCGCGCCCTGCCTGCGGGACCTCGTGCACCTTGAGCCAGTAGAGCTGCCCCGTGTTGGTGAAGAAGAGCAGGTAGTCGTGAGTGCTGGCGATGAACAGGTGCTCCACCCAGTCGTCGGCCTTGAGGTCGGCGCCGTTGAGGCCCCGACCGCCGCGGCGCTGCTTCTTGTAGGTGCTGACCGGGATCCGCTTGATGTAGCCGGTGTGGGAGATGGTGATGACCATGTCCTCTTCGGCGATCAGGTCCTCGACCGTGAACTCGCCCTGGTCGGCGACGATCTCGGTCCGCCGGTCGTCGCCGAACTGCGCGACCACCTCGGCCATCTCCTGCTTGAGGATCCCCATCCGCTTCGGCCTCGAGGCCAGGATGGACTTCAGCTCCTTGATCGTGGCGCGCACTTCCTTGAGCTCCGCCTCCAGCTTGTCGATCTCGAGACCGGTGAGCTTGGCGAGCCGCATGTTGAGGATCGCGTCGCTCTGCTTCTCGCTCAGGCCGAAGCGCTTCCGCAGCCGGGCATCGGCCTGGGGAGTGTCGTCCGAGCCCCGGATGATCTTGATCACCTCGTCGATGTTGTCGACGGCGACCTTGAGGCCCTCGAGGATGTGCTCCCGCGCCTGCGCGGCGTCGAGGTCGAACTGGGTCCGCCGGACGATGATCTCGTGGCGGTGCTCGATGTAGCGCTCGAGGACCTGCTTCAGGTTCATGATCTTCGGCGCGCCCTTGTCGAGGGCCAGCATGATCACGCCGAAGGTCGACTGCATCGAGGTGTGCTTGTAGAGCTGGTTCAGCACCACGTTGGGGATGGCATCGCGCTTGAGATCGATGACCATCCGCATCCCGTCCTTGTCGGACTCGTCGTTCACCCCGCTGATGCCCTCGATCTTCTTCTCCATCGCCAGCTCGGCGATCGCCTTGACCAGGTTCTCCTTGTTCACCTGGTAGGGGATCTCGGTCACCACGATCTGGGAGCGGCCGGTGGACTCCTTCTCTTCGATCTGCGCCCGGGCGCGCATGACCACCCGGCCGCGACCGGTCTCGTAGGCCTCCTTGATCCCCTCGCGGCCGTAGATGAAGGCGCCGGTCGGAAAGTCGGGGCCCTTGATCGCCTTCCGCAGGTCGGCGATGGAGGCCTCCGGATCGTCGATCAGAATCTCGACCGCCTTGGCCACCTCGCGCAGGTTGTGCGGCGGGATGTTGGTCGCCATGCCGACCGCGATGCCGCTGGAGCCGTTGACCAGGAGGTTGGGGATCTTGGAGGGGAGGACGGTCGGCTCCCGGAGCCGGTCGTCGAAGTTGGCCTGGAAGTCGACGGTGTTCTTGTCGATGTCCTCCAGCATCGCCAGCGCGATCCGGGTGAGCCGGGACTCGGTGTAGCGGTAGGCCGCGGCCGGGTCGCCGTCCACCGAGCCGAAATTGCCCTGCCCGTCGATCAGCGGGTACCGCAGCGAGAACTCCTGCACCATCCGGACGAGCGCGTCGTAGACCGACTGGTCACCGTGCGGGTGGTACTTGCCCAGCACGTCGCCCACCACCGTGGCCGACTTCTTGTACGGCCGGCCGGGCACCAGACCCAGCTCGTTCATGGCGTACAGAATCCGCCGGTGCACCGGCTTCAGGCCGTCCCGCACATCCGGCAGGGCCCGGGAGACGATGACGCTCATCGAGTAGTTGATGAACGACTGCTGCATCTCCTCTTCGATGAGCCTGGGCAGAATGCGTTCGCGCGAGTTGGGTGCGGTCATATCCGTCGGGTGCTAAGGAGAAGAACAGGGGGCTGCGGTCCCACGACCGAGCCCTACAAATATACCGGGGGTCCGGGGTCCAACGCAACCGTTGACAGGCTGGGAAAAGTCTTAGGGGATAATGACTTAGCGGGATCAAAGGCGGGGTGGAAACTCGGGGCGACCCGGCTCGCTGCCGGGCGCAGCGAGAGGAACCGGTCCGGCGGACATGGGTGTCCGCCGGACCGGTTCCCGCTGGGCGACCCTCACCTCACTGCTGGCAGGGCGCCTCCGGATCGGGCTTCGGCTTGTCCACCACCGGCCGGTGGTCGAGGTTGGCCACCCGCTCCGCCAGCGTCCCGACGAACTGCGTCACCCGGGCGTACTTGTCGAAGTCGAGGTACTCGATCTCGTCCGTCACCTGGTGGTAGTCCCGGTGTCCGCCGGTGCTGAAGAAGGCGATCGGGATGCCGTAGCGAGCGTACATGTAGTGGTCGCTGCGGCAGTAGAAGTTGTCCGGATGCCCGTCGGCATCGTAGCTGTAGTCGAACGCGAAATCGAACCGCCCCTCGCGGTTCACCGTCTCGGCGAGGTCGCCCAGCTCGGTCGAGAGGCGCCGTGAGCCGATCACCTGCATGTAGCGCGGATCCCGCGTGGACTCGTCCTTGGGGCCGCCCCGGCCGATCATGTCGACGTTGAGCTGCGCCACGATCGAGTCCCTGGGCACCGTGGGGTTATCGGTGAACCAGCGGGATCCCTGCAATCCCGACTCCTCGCCGGTGTGCCAGACGAAGAGCATGGAGCGCTTGGGCGGGGTGCGGCTCTTCGCCGCCTCGGCGATCTCGAGCAGTCCCATCGAGCCGGAGCCGTCGTCGTCGGCCCCGTTCACGATGGAGTCCAGCCGGGCCGGCCGCAGCTTCCGCACGCTGTCCACGATGGCCCGGATGCGCGCCGCCTGCTCGGCGTTGGGCTCGCCGGGCGAGTCGTTGGCGCCGCGAGGCCGCATGACGGTGTTGTACGCGCGCAGCGAGTCGGGATCCACCGCCGGCACGATGCCGATGGCGTCGTTGTGCGCGCCCAGGGCCACGTACTCTCCCCGAAGCGCCGGATCCGACCCCTCGAGGACCGCAACGACGTTGGTCGCGCCGATGTCGGACTCCTCGAAAGTCACCTCGCCCTGAACCGCGGGACCGGTGTCGCCCGGACGCAGCTGGTCGAGCGGCTTTCCGAAGAGCTTGGGAACACTGGCGGACGGCAGGATGATGAGCCGCGGCTGCATGAGGCCGGGCGGGACCGCGACATCCTCCTTCACCACGATACGCGGGGTGCGGAAGACCTGATCGAAGGTCGCGATCAGCGTATCCACGCCGGTGATCATGATGCCCGAGATGAGGCCGAGCCGCCCGGCAGGGTGCATGTTCGGGGTGGCCAGGCTGTTCCCGGTGGCGGCGCCGTTGTAGACCACGATCTTCCCCTGGAGGGAATCGCGTGATGGCAGGGACGCCGAGTCCGCCGCGCCGCCGATGTAGACCACCGGCGAGCCGGCGACCGGGCGGGCGGGCACCTCGAACTGCGCCTGGTACGGATAGTAGTCGCTCCAGAGCGCCAGCTCGCCCGACCCGGCCCGGAGCGTGCCGCGCGAGGAGTCGACGGCGTAGCTCGAGAGCGGGACTTTCTGCAGGTAGCCGCCCGAGTCTCCCGCCGGCTTGAGCCCCAGCCGCCGCACCTCGCTCATGATGTACGCATTGCCCCTGGCGTTGCCCGGGGTGCCGGTCCGCCGTCCCTGCATGGAGTCGTCCGCGAAGATGGAGATCCGGTTACGGAGATCCGCGGCCGAGATCTCGGCCCTGGTCGGCCCCCGTGGGGCGGGCGCTTCCGTGACGGTGGTCGTCGAGCCACCGCACGCCGCGGCAAGTGAAAGCGTCAGAGTCGCGAGAAGCCTGGCACCACGCATGAACGACCGCCCGGGTGTGAGGGAAGCAGGAAAATAATCCCCGCACTACCCGCACCGGAGCGAAAACGTTTCAAGAATGGCGAATCAGCAGCACCGTCTCGGCGCCTGCCCCGACCCGCGGCACACCCGCCGGCTGAACCACGTGGCCGAGAGGACGGCCTCCCGCATCCCGAAGCTCGTATTCCTTCAGCGGTTCCGACCGTCGGTCCCGCGGTGACGTCGACCTCATTCCACACCTCGCTCGAGCGTCTCGTTGTGAAGCATTCAACCCGGCGGCAACGTACGTGAGATGCACCTCCCGGCCGAATGGTTGCTGAACCCGTCAGCCAACCCTTTGTGGTCCTTCCTTGTCCCATGTCCAGGTCGTCGACCCCTACACGCCGGAGCCCGTGAGCGACGCTGAGCTGATCGATCGAGTTCTGGCCGGTGATCCGAGGGCCGAGCGGGCGCTGTACGACGCGCACGTGGACCGGGTCTTCCGCCTGGTCTACCGGATGGCGGGCGACCTCGACCGGGCTCAGGACTGGGTCCAGGAGACCTTCATCCGGGCTTTCGAGAAGCTGGGGGATTTCCGCGGGGAGTCGGCGCTGTCCACCTGGCTGTGCTCGATCGCGATGTCGGTGTCGCTGAACGGCCTGCGAAAGGCCAAGCGGTTCCGGGAGCGGGAGACATCACTGGAGGACGCGGCTCCCCTGGGGTTCACCCCTCGGGAGGCGGACCCCGACCTCAAAGCCCGGCTCACCCAGGCGATCGAGGACCTTCCCGACGGGTACCGGGCGGTGTTCGTGATGCACGACGTGGAGGGATTCACCCACGAGGAGATCGGCCGGACGCTGGGCGTCCAGCCGGGAACGTCGAAGGCGCAGCTCTTCCGGGCCAGAGCCAAGCTGCGGAATGCCCTGGCCGACTTCGCACGGGATGGGAACGGATGACCGACGACCAGCTGGACCAGCGGCTCCGCGATGCGGCGCGCTCCTACAACGTGCCGCCGGAGACGCCTCGCGAAGAGATGTGGGCCGGGCTGCAGGCGCGCCGGCGAGGCGGCACCCGGGTTCTCCAGCTCAGGCGCCGGCGGCTGCTCTGGCCGATCGCCGCGGCGGCGGTCCTGGTCCTGGGCATCGGGATCGGGCGGCTCTCGCTCGGGCCTGACCGCACGTCATGGGAGGGCCCCTCGGCGAATGCCACCGCCTACCACCTGGCGGCGCAGGAGCACCTGAGTCAGTCGGAGGCGTTCCTCACCCTGTTCCGCACGTCGCTGGCGCAGCCGACCGACCAGCGGCTGGCGTCGGCCTCGGCACGGCAGCTCCTGGCGACCAACCGCCTGTTGCTGGACTCTCCGGCCGCGGCCGAGCCGGCCACCCGGCTGCTGCTGGAGGACCTGGAGCTCGTGCTGGCGGAGATCGCGCAGCTCTCACCGCGGTCGAGAGACGAGGACCTGCAGCTCATTCGTGACGGACTCGAGCGGGGCAACGTCATGCCCCGGCTTCGCACCGCCGTGCCTCCGGGCTCGGCCCCAACGCAAGGAGTACTGTGATGTTCCGGATGCAACTCGGGCTGGTGGTGGCCGCGGCGGTCGGCGCCGGGAGCTGGTGGACACCCGCGAGCGACGCCGCCACGGCGCGGACCGTTCAGGGCACGGCAGCCGAGCCGGCGGAGGCGCCGCGCGCCCCGTGGCTCCAGGGGGATCCCGCGGATTCGATCTACCGTGCCGCGCGGGAGGCGCTGAACCAGCGCGAGTACCGGACGGCCGCCGATCTCTTCGCCCAGATCCCCGCGAGGTTCCCGCGCTCCGGCTACGCACCCGACGCCTTCTACTGGCAGGCCTTCTCGCTGTACCGGCTGGGCGGCGAGCCGCAGCTTCGCGCGGCGCTCGACGCGCTGCGCCGGCAGCGGGAGCGCTTCGCGGGCGCGGCGACCAAGGGTGACGCGGCCGCGCTGGAGCAGCGCATCCAGGGTGTGCTCGCGCGCCGGGGCGACGAAGCCGCCGCCATGGGCGTGACCGCCGCCGCCGAGGCGGCCGCGATGTCGGCGGAGCACGCCGAGCATGTGGTGGAAGCCTCCGGGCCGACGAGCGGGCACGGCGACGGGCGCTGTGAGGACGACGGTGACGACATGAAGATCGCCGCGATCAACGCGCTCATTCACATGGACGGCGAGAAGGCCCGGCCGATTCTTCGCCGCGTGCTCGCGCGGCGCGATCCCGGTTCCGTGTGTCTCCGCAGGAAGGCGGTGTTTCTCATCTCCCAGGGAGGGGACGAAGGCGCGGAGGATATCCTGCTCGCCTCCGCACGCACCGACCCCGATACCGAAGTGCGGGAGCAGGCGGTCTTCTGGCTCTCCCAGGTGGGATCGGAGCGCGCAGTGAGCGCGCTGGATTCGATCCTGCGCACCGCGAGCGACCGGCGCCTGCAGGACAAGGCGATCTTCGCGCTCTCCCAGCAGGACAGCCCCCGCGCCCGCCAGGCCCTCCGGACCTACGCGGAGCGCGCCGACGCGCCGGTCCCGCTGCGGGAGCAGGCGATCTTCTGGATCGGGCAGAGCGGAGGCAAGGAGGACTCCGCCTGGCTGCGCGGCCTGTTCGGACGGATCAAGAACGAGGAGCTCCGGGAGAAGATCCTCTTCTCCGTCTCGCAGGCGGGCGACCCGGAGGGCGTGAAGTGGCTGACGGGTGTGGCCCGCGACCGCGCCCAGCCGACGGAGACCCGGAAGCGGGCTCTCTTCTGGGCCGGACAGGGCGGCGCGACGATGGCGGACCTCGGCGGGCTCTACGACGCGTTCGACGATCGCGAGATGAAGGATCAGCTGATCTTCGTCTATTCCCAGCGGGAGGAGCCGGCCGCGGTGGACAAGCTGCTCGAGATCGCCCGGCGTGACCCGGACCCGGAGCTGCGCAAGAAGGCGCTCTTCTGGCTGGGGCAGAGCGACGACCCGCGCGCCGCCAAGGCGCTCCAGGACATCATCGAGCAGCCGTGAAGGGAACGCCGTCATGAGAACGGTCCTATCGACTCTGGTGCTGCTCACCATCCTCCCCGGCCCGCTGTGGGGGCAGTCGCTGGCCCGACGACTGCGGAGCGCGGGAGACGGGACGGTGCGGCTCGACTTTGCCGCGCGTGAGGGCGTGTGCAGCCAGGGGCCCGGCAGCATCACGATCATGGGTGGCGACGAGGACGACCAGGACTGGGAGAGCGACTGCCAGCGGGGCCCGGTGCGGGTAGCGCTCCGGATGCAGGGGGGCCGGCCGCTCCGTGCCGAGACCCATGTCGGCGGGCGCTGGCGGGCGGGACGGGAAAAGGTGACCGACCTCGGCCTCGTCCCCGCGCAGGAGGCGGCCGATCTGCTGCTCACCCTCGCACCCGAGGCCGGCGAGGACGGCGGCGATCTCGTGACCGCGGCCACCCTGGCCGACAGCGCGGTCGTGTGGCCCCGGCTGCTGCGCCTGGCCCGCGGCCCGGGGGTGCCGGAAGAGACCCGGCGCCAGGCGGTCTTCTGGCTCGGGCAGGCCGCCGGCGCGGAAGCGACCAAAGGGCTCGACTCGATCGCGGCGGACGGAAGCGGCGACATCGAGATCCGGAAGCAGGCGGTGTTCGCGCTCTCGCAGCGCCCGTCGGACGAGGGGGTTCCGGCCCTGATCCGGATCGCCCGCGCCAACCCGCATCCCGAGCTTCGAAAGACGGCGCTCTTCTGGCTGGGCCAGAGCGAGGATCCGCGAGCCCTGAGCCTCTTCGAGGAGATCCTCCGTCCCTGAGCCCCCGCGGTCGTCCATTACATTCCACCGCATGCTCCCCGCCCCCAGGATCGCGGTCATCCTCCGGTTCGGCTGTCTGTGCGTGATGCTCGCCGCCTGTGGAGACCGGCCGCCGCCCGCCCCGGTGGTCGAGCTGAGCGCGGGTCCCGACACCGTCCCCACCGGCTACGCCGGAATCGCCGACGCGGAGTGGCTGGGTGGCGGCCGCTGGGCCGTGGTGGCGCCGCTGGACGTCACCGTGGGAATGGTGGACCTCGGTGCGCGGGAGGTGACGCCGCTGGGGGGCGAGGGCACCAAGGAGATTCGCAATCCTTCCACCGTCTTCGCGACCGGGGACACCCTGTACGTGGGCGACTGGGGGCTGCGGCGGATCACCCTCTGGAGCCTGGAGGGCCGGCTGCTTCGGGCGGTGTCGGCGCCCGCCCGCGCCCGCGGCGCCCTCCCGGAGGAACGGGACGAGGCCGGCCGGTGGTATCTCCACCTGAAGCCGCCCGCCGGGCGGGACGGCAGCGGCAACCGAGACTCTTCGGTCATCGTGGCGGCCTCGCCGGACTTCGCACGGCTGGATACGATCGCGTGGCTCGCGCCGCTCGATGTCGCGGAGGTGGCCGGGGACGCCGGTCGCCGTTTCGAGCCCCGTGCGCTCAGCGGCGTGGACCGGTGGGGCGTGCTGCCCGACGGATCGGTCTGGGTGGCGCGGGTGTACGAGAACCGGGTGGATTGGCGGAACCCCGACGGCACCTGGATCGAGGGAGATCGGCTGCCCGACCGGGTGCTCGAGGTGACGCAGTACGACCGGGAGCTGTTCTACCGCAACTTCCCCCCCGAGCTGCGCGCCACCGCGGAGCGACTGCCGTTCGCCGCCGTGAAGCCTCCCTTCGAGGCGGCGCTCACCTCCGCGGCGGGCACCGTCTGGCTGGAGAAGAGCCGGGCCCCGGCCGACTCGTCACGCCGCTATCATGAGGTGGACCGGACCGGGCATCTGCTCAGGGAGGTCCGGCTGCCGGGGATGGGTCACATCGTGGCCGTCGGCGCCGACCAGGCGCTGGTGGCCGAGCGGGTGCCGACCGGCACCCGCCTCATCGGATTTTCCGTTCCGGTCGCGTACACTCGCTCGACCTCTGGAGGAGCTCAATGAAGTCGGTTCTCTCGCTTGGCGCCGTCGCACTGCTCGGTCTGGCCGCATGCACCCGGGCGGAGAGCCAGAGCGGACTCGCGCTCGAGGCCAGGCTGCCGGGCAGCTTCGGCCAGCTCAGCAACGTGGTCGAGCTCGACAGCGGTCGCGTGGCCTTCGCCGACACTCGCGACAAGCTGTTCTTCGCCGCCGCCTTCGGGAGCGGAAAGCTGGACACCCTGGGCACCAGGGTGGAGGCGATCAAGCCGGACGCGGCGCCCGGGGAGTACAGGTTCCCGGGGTGGGTGGCCCACCTGGCGGGCGACACGGTCGCGCTGGTGGATTTCAGCGCGCTGCGCACCACGCTGTGGAGCGAGCAGGGCCGCCCGCTCCGCGTGCTGCCGATCGCGCCGGTGGCGGGCACCGCGCCGGTCCTGGTATACGACACGCTCGGACACGGCTACAAGATAGACTACCAGAGCCTGCTCCAGCCGGAGCCGGGCCAGATCAAGCGGCCGGACAGCATCGCCGTCATCCGGATCAAGCTCGACGGGAGCAAGGTGGACACGGTCGCCAGGCTGGCCGCTCCGGAGTTCGGCGAGGCCGTGTTCGGCGAGCAGAAGCAGCAGGCCGCCACGGTCTTCGCGCCCAACGACTTCTTCGGGGTGCTGGCCAACGGCACCGCCTGGGTGGCGCGAGGGCGGGACAACCGGGTGGAGTGGCGCGAGACCGACGGGTCCTGGAGCCGCGGCAAGAGCCGGAAGTACACCGGACAGCCCGTCACCCAGGCCGACAAGGACCGGGTGCTCGCGCAGGTGCGGGAGCAGGGCAAGCAGTACGGCATGCCGCAGGAGATGGCGATCAAGTACCCCTTCGCCGACACCAAGCCGCCCTTCGAGTTCGCACTCGGCCGGCCGAACGGCGAGGTGTGGCTGCAGCGCCCCCGGGCGAGGGAGGACGCCGCGCTGATCTACGACGTGTACGGGCGGAAGGGCGACTGGCAGCGCGAGGTGGAGTTCCCGGCAGGCGCCTCCCTCGCCGGCTTCGGCGAGACCGGTGCCATCTACGCGTCGCTCAAGAACGACGATGGGACCAGAACGGTGGGGAGATTCCGGCTGCGGTAGGGGATGAAGTCCGCCCTCCTCAGTCCAGTATCGGCGGCTCCCCGCCCGGCGGCGTGTTCGGCCCCTGGCGATCGGTGCGGCGCCGGTCGCGGCGCTGGCCTTCCTCGTACCACCTGCGGGTGATCTCTCCGGCGAGCTCGCGATTGCCCAGCCCGAACGCGAGCCCGACCGCGAGGGCCACCGCGCCAAGGATCAGGGTGAACGCCGCGGTCACGATCTCCTCGGCGATACCCACCTGCTGCAGCGCCATGAACATCGAGATGATGATCACCGCCCCTTTGGCCACCTTGGCGACCGTGGGCACCCCCGCCATCCCGCCCGCCGACGCCAGGATCAGCCCGCGGACGAACTCCCCGACGATCATCCCCAGAATGATGATGACGATGGCCGCGATCAGCGTCGGGATGAAGGCGAGCATCATCCCGAACATCTGATTGATGCTCTCGAGGCCGAGCGCCGTGCTGGCGAGCAGGATCACCACCAGCATCACCAGCCAGAAGATCAGCTTGGCCAGCGCTCTCACCGGATCGAGGCGGGAGCCGGTGCGGCCGACCACTTCGTCGAGCCCGCCGGCCGCGGCCATCCGGTTGAAGTCCACCTTCTTCAGCGTGTCGTCGGCCCAGCGCTGCACCTGCCGGGCGAGAAAGTAGCCGGTCAACATGATGACGGCGGCGCCCACCAGGGCGGGAACCACGCTGCCGATCTGCTCCGCCCCGATCAGGAGGCGCTCCCAGAGTTCGCTCACGTCGACACCTCGATCACGAGTTTGCCAGTCTGCTCACCCCGCTGCATCCGCTCGAACGCCGCGGCGCCCTCCGCCAGCGGCACCACGCTGTCCACCACCGGCCAGAGCTTTCCCTCCGCGGCCAGCCGCACGATCTCACCGAACTCCCGGCGGGTCCCCATGGTCGAGCCGAGAATGCTCCACTGATGCCAGAAGAGGCGGCGAAGGTCGAGCGAGACCGCCGGGCCCGTGGTCGCCCCGCACACCACCAAACGGCCGCCCCGCCGCAGCGCGCGCTGCGAGTTCACCCAGGTGGCCTCGCCCACGCAATCCACCACCACGTGAGCACCGAGCCCGCCGGTCTCCCGGCGCACCTCCGCCACCACGTCGGCCGAGCGGTGGTTCTCCGCGACGGCCGCGCCGAGCTCGACCGCGGTGCGCAGCTTGGCGTCGGAGCCGCTGGTCACCACGGCCCTGGCGCCCAGCAGGACGGCGATCTGAAGCGCGGCCATGCCGACTCCGCCGCCGACGCCCCAGATCAGCACCGTCTCGCCGGACCGCAGCCTCGCGCGGCCGGCCAGCATGTGCCAGGCCGTGAGGGTCGCGAGCGTGAATCCGGCCGCTTCCGGCCACGACATGCCGTCCGGCACCGGGCCCAGGCTCGCGGCGGGCACGACGACCAGCTCCGCCGCGGTTCCCGGCAGATGCTCCCCCAGGATCGAGTAGCTCGAGCAGAGCGAATCTTCGCCACCGGCACAGGCCGGACAGTGGCCGCACGAGAGACCCGGGTTGATGAGGACCCGGTCACCCGGCTGCCACCGTCCTGCCGCCGCGCCCACCGCCTCGACCACACCGGCACCGTCGGACCCGACCACATGCGGGAAGGAGGGTTTGGCATTCGGCAGGCCGCCGATCATCCACAGATCCAGCCGATTGAGGGCGGCGCACCGGATGCGCACCAGCACCTCGTCGGGCGCCGCGATCGCCGGCGCGGGAACCTCCTGCAGCCGCAGGCGATCCAGTCCGCCGGTTCCGGTGAGCGTCAGGGCTCTCATCGTCGCCGGAGACCGCATCGCGTGCTCAGAACGATGGGCTCGCGACCTGCTCGCCGGGACGAAGCGTCACCGCGACCGGCGTGCCGCCGGCGGCGAGCGGATGCACGAACAGCTTGAACCGGGCCCGGCCGCGCGCGGCGTCGGTGATCCGCCCGACCACGTAGGCGATGCGGGTCCCGTCGCGCGACACCGTCAGCCCGCCGATGGGCTCGTCGGTCTCCAGCAGCGTCGCTCCCTCGGCTCCCGCGGCGGGAAGGCGGACCACGCGAGATCCCTTCGAGCGGCCCCGCTGCACGGCGAAGAGAAGGTCGCCGTCGGGAAGGAACCGCGGGCTCGATTCGCGCTGGTCCGTGCGGGTGACCCGCCGCGGCGTGCCGCCCTCGACCGGCATCAGGTAGATCTCCTGGTTTCCGTCGCGGGTGGAGACGAACGCCAGGGTACGGCCGTCGGGAGAGACCGCGGCGGACTGGTTGCCGCCCGGCCTCGACGTGAGCGGCTGCGGTTTCCCGTCGGGCCGGATCGCGTAGAGCTGCGGCTGCTCACCCTTCGGCGTTGCGGTGTAGATGATCGTGGAGCCGTCGGGCGTCCAGGTCGGCTCCCCTTCGTTGCCGGGATCGGTTGTCAGCCGGCGCAGCTCTCCCCCCGCCGCGTCCATCAGGTATAGATCGTAGCTGCCGGCGCGATTGGAGCTGAACGCGATCCGGGTGAGATCCGGCGACAGCGAGGGCTGAATGTTGGAGAAGCTGTCGGTGAGAACGGGGCGGAAGGTATCCGCCACGGCGCTGCGGATCTGGTAGATCCCGAACTTCCCGTCGCGATTGGAGGCGATGAACAGGTCCTCCACCACGAAGACGTCGGCGCTGGCGGTCTTCCCCCACGGTGCCACCGCCGTGACGACCGACCGCCCGGGCCGGAGCCCATCGATCACGCCGCCCTGGGATACCCGGACGACCGCCGCCGGATCGCTGCTCCACTTCAGGCCGGAGGCGGTGCCTTGCACCTTGCCGCTCTCGTCGAGAAGCAGCGCCCGGATCGAGTCGCGCTGGCCCAGGCCGATGCCGACGCGGGTCCTGTCGAACGCCAGCGCACCCGGAATGACCTGCACGGTCCACACCACCGGCTCGAACCCGTAGAGCCGGGCCGTCAGCGTCGTCGTTCCGAGCTCGCGCCCGGTGAGCTCGCCCTTGACCGGATCGTAGGTGGCGATGGACGTGTCGGCGACTTCCCAGGAGACGGGCGCTTCGGGGATGGGCGTCGAGTCCGCGGCCTCCGCGACCGCCGTGATCCGGCGGACCCCTCGCACCGGCAGCTGCATGGCCTCGGCCGCCGGCTTGGGGGTCAGCACCAGCGTGCTGGCTTCGCGGTGGACCAGCACCGTGGCGACCCGGGTCTGCCCGAAGCCGATCGCGACGAGCTCGGCACGCCCGGGCGCCCGGGCGCTGACGATTCCGGTCGGGCTCACCCGCACGACGGCGGTGTCGCTCGACTGCCATTGAATCCCACCCCGGATCTCCCGGCTGCCCTGGCCGGGCACCAGCACGCGGAGGGTGTCCGACTCCTGGGGGCCCAGCACGATCCGATTTGCCGAGAGGGCGATCTCTGCCGCGGCCACCTCGACCGGGGCGGTGGCCATGAGCCCGCCGGCCGAGGTCGCCTGGATGATGGTCCGCCCCGGAGCGACCGCGATCACCAGCCCGATCGAATCCACCGTCGCCACTTCCGGCCGGAGCGATTTCCAGCTCAGCCTTCCCGGTGAGAGCGACGTCCCGTCCTCGCGCAGCGCGCGGGGCTCGATGATCACCGTCTCACCGGGCAGGAGTGTAGGGGACGCGGGCTCGAGCGTCAGCACGGCGCCCGCGGCCGCCGGCGCATGACCGGTGTCGGGCGCCGCGCCGTTGCCATTGATCAGAATGGCCATCGAGGCCTGGCGAAGATCGAGGCGAGGGTGCAGGGCCGCCAGGCCGGGGCTCACCC
>CAMPKP010000037.1 GCA_946887295.1 uncultured Gemmatimonadota bacterium
GACCCGGCGCGCACCCGGGGATCGGCCCACCCGACCAGCGCCTCCGCCAGGAGGTTGCCCGCGACGACCAGCGCCGCGCTCACCGCGGTGGCCGCCATGACCGTCGGGTAATCCCGCGCGACGACCGCCTCCACCAGCACCCGTCCCACGCCGGGCCAGGCGAAGATCGCCTCGATGAAGACGGCGCCGGAGAAGAGCGCCGGCAGCGAGAGCCCCAGCAGGGTCAGCACGGGAATCAGCGCGTTGCGGAGCACATGCCGCACGGCCACCCGGGTCGGCGAGAGGCCCTTGGCCCGCGCGATCGCGACGAAGGGGGCGCCGGCCACATCGAGCATGGCGCCCCGCACGTAGCGCGCGGTGCCGCCGATGCCGATGAGGGTGAGCGTGGCGAGCGGGAGGGCCAGATGGCGCTGCCGGGCGGCGACCCGCTCCCACCCGGTGAGAAAGTCGGAGTCGAACCCCGCCGCGCCGAACGCGGGCAGCATCCGGGTCTGGTACGTGAAGAGCATCACCAGCATCAGACCCAGCCAATATCCCGGCAGCGCGAACAGCGTCACCGTGGCGACCGACAGCGCGGTGTCGAGGCGGCCGCCGCGCATCGCCTGCACCACGCCCACGGCGATGCCGAGCAGATAGCTCAGCACCAGCGAGATCCCCACCAGGCGGACGGTCGCCGGCCATGCCTCCGCCAGCGTGCGCGCGACCGGCCGGCCGGTCGCGATGCTGGTGCCCCAGTCGCCCTGGACGAACCGGCCAAGCCACGCGGCGTACTGAGCCGGGACCGGGCGGTCGAGGCCGAGCGCGTGCCGCTGCGCGGCCACCTGCTCCTCGGTCGCGGCCGGGCCGACCAGGAGGCGCGCGGGGTCCCCCGGCGCGAGCCGGAGGAGGAAGAACATGAGCGTCAGCACGCCGAAGACCACGGCGGCGCCGCCGAGCGCCCGCCGCAGCAGAAGGAGCCCCATCCCCGGAATTTCCTGCCTCGCCATCCCGGCCGCCAGTGAGATACCTTCCGGCGTGCTTCGACGCCTGCTTGCGGCGCTCGTCGTCGCCGTATCGCTCCCGGCCTGTCAGCCGGAGGCGGCGCGGCGCGGCGCCACCGTGCTCTTCGCCTCGGGGGCCGACCTCCAGAGCATCAATCCGCTGCTCACCCAGCACCCGCTGGCCCGGCAGGTTCAGCGCTACGTGCTGCTCACCACGCTGGCCCGCTACGACAGCGCCCTCAGGCCCGAGCCCTACCTGGCGCGGGCGTGGAGCTGGAGCGACGACCGCCGGCGGCTCACGTTCGCGCTCCAGCCGGGCGTGCGGTGGACGGACGGCGTGCCGACGACCGCGCGCGACGTCGCTTGGACGCTTTCGACGGCCCGCGATCCGGCAACCGGCTATCCCCGCCTCTCGGACCTGGCCGCGCTCGAGTCCGCGTCCGCCATCGACGACTCGACCGTGGTGCTCCGCTTCTCGCGGGCCCAGGCGCGTTTTCCCGACGTGCTCACCGACCTGGCCATCCTGCCCTCGCATCTGCTCGATACCGTGCCGGCCGCGCGGCTGCGCCGGGCGTCCTGGAACGAGCGCCCGGTCGGCAACGGGCCGTTCCGGTTCGTCGCCCACGAGCCGAACCGGCGGTGGGTCTTCGCCGCCGACAGCGGGTTTCCCCAGGCCCTCGGCGGCCCGCCCCGGCTCGAGCGGCTGATCGTCGTCGTGGTGGACGAGCCGACCACCAAGCTGGCGGCGCTCACCTCGGGCGAGCTGGACTTCGCCGGAATTCAGCCGGCGCACGCCGATTTCGTCCGCCGCGACCCTGCGCTGGAGGTCCGGACCTTCCCCCTGCTGCTCACCTACGGCATCGTGTTCAACACGCGGCGGCCGCCGTTCGACGATCTTGCCACCCGGCGCGCCGTAAGCGCGGCTATCGACCGCGAGGAGATCGTTCAGGGCTACCTCTACGGCTTCGGCACGCCGGCCATGGGACCGGTGCCGCCCGGAGTGCCCGGATATCTTCCGGTGGCCGCGACCGCCCCCGCCGCCGGAGCGATCCCGGCCGGAGCCCGGCCGAAGCGCTTCGAGCTGCTGACGGTGGGCAGCGGCGAGGCGGCGCTGGAGCAGATGGTGCAGGCCCGCCTCGCGGCCGCGGGGTTCGAGGTGACGATCCGTCAGCTCGAGCTGTCCGCGTATCTGGCTCGGGTCTACGGTCCGGAGCGAGACTTCGATGCCGCCGTGCTCGGCGTTGCCGGGGACATCGGCCTCGGCTATCTCACCTCCCTGGCGGAGGTGGCCGGAACGAAATCGCCGGCTGACGCCGCCGCGGCACAGCGCTTCTTCGCGGACTCGGTGCCGGTGGCATTTCTGTATCACGCGGGCGGATTGCAGGGAGCGAACCGTCGAGTGAAAGGCGTGGAGATGGATCTGCGGGGAGAGCTGCCGAGCGTGCAGCGATGGCGGGTGGTCCCGTGAACGGCGCGCGGGCGGCGGCTCCGGTGCGGCTCGACTTCGCCGGCGGATGGACCGACGTGCCGCCGTACTCCTCGCGCGAGGGCGGCGTGGTCGTGGCCGCCGCGGTCCAGCTGCACGCCCACGCGGAGGTGATGCCGCGCGAGGCGGGCTACCTGCTCGTGTCGCAGGATCTCGGCGAGGCTCAGGAGCTCGAGAGCGTGGCCGCACTCGGGGGCGACGGCCCGCTCGCGCTGCTGCGCGCCGGGCTCGGCATGTTCAAGCCGGGGCCATGCTCGCTCGTTACCCGCTCCGACGCGCCGCCCGGCAGCGGGCTCGGCAGCTCGGGGGCGATCGACGTCGCGCTGGTGGCGGCACTCGCCGGGGCGGCCGGCCGGCAGCTCACGGTGCGCGAGATCGCGGACCTCGCCTGCCGGCTCGAGGGCGTCGAGGCCGGCATTCCGGGGGGCAGGCAGGACCAGTTCGTGGCGGCGTTCGGCGGGTTCCTCCGCCTCGGGTTCCGGGATCCGGACGCCTCGGTCGAGCGCCTCGCGCTCGAGGCCGGGTTCGTGGCCGAGCTGGAGCGGCGGATGCTCCTCTGCTACACCGGCGCATCGCGGTTCTCCGGCCACACCATCGGCCGCGTGATGCAGGGCTACGAGCGCGGCGAGCCCGCGATCGCCGGAGCCCTCGACGGCATTCGGCGAGTGGCGGAGGAGATGGCGGACGCCCTGCGCGCCGCCGACCTCGCGCGGATCGGCGCGCTGCTCAGCGAGAACTGGCGGCTCCAGCAGGTGCTCGACGCCGGCATGTGCACGCCCGAGATGGCCCGGCTCGAGCGTGCGATGCGCGATGCCGGTGCGCTCGGAGGCAAGGCGGCGGGCTCCGGCGCCGGCGGGTCGATGTTCTTTCTCGCGCCCGACGATCCCCGCGAGGCGAGGGCGGCGGTGAGCCGCCTCGGCATGCGGCTGATGCCGGTCCGGTGGGCCCTGATGGGCGTGCGCCCGTGCTGATCGCCGACCAGCTCGAGTCCCGCCGGGAGATGATCGCGGCGTCCGGTGATCTTTCGGCGCTGGTGGCGCGGCTCTCGTCGCGGGCGGAGCGGTTCCTCCGGCAGCCGGTCGAGCCCCCTCTCCTCAAGGCGCAGCTCACCGCCGACGGGGGCGTCTGTCCCCATGACGGCGCCCCGCTCCTGTTCCATCCGGGGCGCCCCGGATCGCACCGCTGCCCGGCCTGCGACCGCGAGCACCGCGGCGACCGCCACGATCGCGCCTGGGCGCGCTGGCAGCATCTCTGGCTCGCGGAGCGTGCGGCGGAGCTCGCCGCGCTCGCAGCGCTCGCCGGCCGCTCCGATGCCGGGAGCGCGGCCGCCGCCATCCTCGGCCGATACGCCGAGCGCTACACGGAGTACCCCAACAGCGACAATGTGCTGGGCCCGAGCCATCTCTTCTTTTCGACCTATCTGGAGTCGATCTGGCTCACCAACTACCTCGCCGCCGCCGAGCTGCTCCGGGGAGCCGGCCTGCTCGAGCCTTCGCTGGCGGAGGGAGTGAGCGCGGTGGCGGACGAGGCCGCCAACCTCATCGGCGAGTTCGACGAGGGCTTCTCCAACCGGCAGACCTGGCACAACGCGGCGCTGGCCGCGATCGCGGTCTGGTTCGAGGACGAGGAGCTGGCGGGCCGTGCCGTCGAGGGGCCGACGGGGGTGATCGCACAGTTGGTGCGCGGGTTCGGCAGCGACGGGCTGTGGTACGAAGGCGAGAACTACCACCTCTTCGCGCTGCGGGGGCAGCTGCTGGCCATGGGCTGGGCCCGACAGGCCGGCGTGGATATCCTCGCCGATCCTCGGCTCGCCGCACGGCTGGAGGGCGCGCTCAGGGCGCCCGCGCTGAGCGCGCTGCCCGACTTCACCTTCCCCGCGCGAAAAGACTCGCGCTTCGGCGTCTCGCTGGCGCAGCCGATGTACCTGGAGCTCTGGGAGGTGGGCCTCGCGCGACTGGCCGACGAGAGCTCGGACCTCTGGGACTGGCTCCGGGCGCTCTACGCCTCGCCGGCTCCGCCCGCCGAGCGCTTCGATTCCTATCTCCACGATACCGCCGAGGAGCCGCCCAGCCCTCGCGGCCGCTCGGACCTCTCGTGGTGGGCCCTGCTCGAGATGGCTCCGGCACTCGCCCCGGGAACCGGCGCGTGGCGGCCCGGCAACACGCTGCTCCAGGGCCAGGGGCTGGCGATCCTGCGTCTCGGCGACCGCTACGCCAGCCTCGAGTGCGGCGCCTATGGCGGCGGTCACGGCCATCCCGACCGTCTCAACCTGACCCTCCACGCCGGCGGGCGGCATTGGCTGCCCGACCCGGGGACCGGGTCGTACGTCGCGCGCGATCTCTTCTGGTACCGCTCGACTCTGGCGCACAACGCGCCGCGGCTCGACGGCTCGTCGCAGCCGCCGGGCGATGCCCAGTGCGCCGCCTTCGGGGAGGCCGGCGACTGGGCCTGGGCGCGGGGCAGCTACGATCGGTTCACTCGCACGGTGGTGGCCGGGCCGCGCTACCTCCTCGACGTTCTGGAGATGTCGGCGACGGAGGCGCATCTCGTCGAGCTGCCCTGGCACCCCGGCACCGAAGCGGACGTGCTCACCCCGGGCCGGTGGGAGCCGGAGACCGGAGTGGACGAGTTCGTGACCTCCGTCGAGCGCTTCGTGCCGGAGACCGACGGTCCGGTCATGCTCCGCACCAGAGGACGCAGCGGCGACACGCTCTCGCTGCATCTGGATCCCGACGCGGAGCTGCTGCGCGCGGTGGGCCCGGGTCTGCCGGGCTCGGGTGCGCCCGCCACGTTCTATATCCAGCGCTCGCGGGGACCCGGCGTGCGCCTCGTGGCGGTCGTCGAGCCCGCCGAAGGCATTCCTTTCGTGCGCGGCTGGCGCGCGAGCGGAGACCAGATCGAGGTGGAGACCACGGCCGGAACCGACCGGCACGTGAACACGAGCGACGGCTGGGAGGTGACCTCGGAGGGAAGGCGGGTGGCGATGCGGGGCCTGCGCCGGACCTCGCCGGCAGGCCCGGGGCGCCCGCTCATCGACCACGACCGAAAGACCCCGATGGCGGGCCTGGCGATCGGCGTTCAGGTGCCGCCCGCGCTGGATGGCACGCTCGATCATTTCGATCTGTCCGCTCCCCTCGAGCTGGATCACGAGGACCAGTACCGTCGCAGCGAGGAGCCGTATGCCGGCCCGGAGGAGTTCTCCGCCACGGCCGCGGTGAACTGGGACGGTGATACGCTCTACGTCGGCGTCGAGGTGAGAAAGCCGGAGCTGGTGATCCGGGGGCCGGACGCGCTGCCGCTCAGGCTCGACAACGAGCCCGACGACATCCATGCGGACGGCGTGCAGCTCTACGTCCGAACGGCGCCCGACCGGCCGGTCCACGGGTACCTCGTCACTCCCGCGAGTGAGGATGGGGCGATCCGAGTGCGCGGAGCGAGCGAGACGGCCGCGGATCCGGCGGCGGTGCAGGGGAGCTGGCAGCGTGGCGAGAGCGGATACACGCTCACGCTCGCCGTCGCATTTGCCGGGTGGGAGCCTCGCCTGGGCGACCGGATCGGATTCGACCTCCTGGTCAATCGCATCGAGGCGGGGCGGGAGCGCCGCTCGGGACAGCTGGTGTGGAGTGGTGGAGGGGGTTGGGTCTTCCTCCGCGGCGACCGCCAGGATCCCGCGAGCCTCGGCGTGCTGGAGCTGCGCTGAATGGATCGGGTCGCGGGCTTCACCTCGACCGGCAGCAAGCGCCCCGCCGCCCTCTTCGGCGCGGAGAGCGAGTCGACGCCGCTCCGCATGACCCGGTCGTCCGGTTGCGCCGTCTGGGACGGCGAGGGCCGCGAGTACCTCGACTACATCATGGGGCTCGGCTCGGTGGCGCTCGGCTACGGACACCCGGATGTCACGCGCGCCGTCGTCGATGCGGCGCACCTCGGAGTGGTCGGCCCGTTGCCGCCCGTGCTCGAGGAGGCGCTCGCCGCGGATCTCTGCCGCCTGATCCCGTGGATGGAGCGGGTCCGCTTTCTGAAAACCGGCGCGGAGGCCATGGCCGCGGCGGTCCGCCTCGCTCGGGTGGTCACCGGCCGTGACGCCGTCCTGGGCTGCGGCTACCATGGCTGGCTGGACTGGTGCCAGACCGGCGACGGAAGGGGAGTGCCCGCCGCTACCAGGGCGCTCTACCGGGAGCTGCCGTTCAACGATCCCGACGCCGCGCGCAGGCTGATCCGTGCCTCCGCCGACGACCTCGCCGCCGTGGTCTTCGAGCCGGTCGTCCTGGAGCCGCCCGACCCCGCATGGCTGGCGGTGCTGCGCGAGGAGACGCTGCGAGTCGGGGCCCTGCTCGTGGCCGACGAGATCAAGACCGTGTGCCGCCTGGCGGTCGGGGGCGCGAGCGAGCGCTACGGCATCCGGCCCGACCTCGTGGTCATCGGGAAGGCGATCGCCAACGGGCTCCCGCTGGCCGCAGTCGGGGGGCGCGCCGACGTGATGGACGCCGTCGCCCGCACCTGGATCTCGTCCACTCTCGCGACCGAGTGCGTCTCGCTCGCGGCGTCGCGGGCCACCCTGGCGGTGATGGTACAGTCGCAGGTGCCGGCGCACCTCACCCGCGTGGGCACCCCGCTCCTCGACGGATTGCGCAAGCTGGCGGCGGCCCACCAGGAGACGGTCGTGCGTGCCGCCGGCCTGCCCGAGATGTGCTTCCTGGAGTACCGCGACGAGGCGGTCTCGGGCCGTGTGGCCGCCGCCTGCGCCGCCCGCGGTCTCCTCTTCAAGCGCAGCGCCTACAACTTCGTGTCGCTGGCGCACGACGCGGCAGCGGTGGAGCGGACGCTGGGCATTCTCGAGGAGGCGCTCTCGTCCTCAGCCGTTAGATTGGGACCGTGCTGATCGACGTCCACGCGCACTTCCTCCACGACCGCACGCCCCGCGCCGACTGGCGCGAGCGCAACGCCAGCCGCCTGCGGGCCGGCGACCGCGTCGGCATCAGGACCCACGTGGCCTCCATTCTGGGAAGCTGGGGCTCCACCTCGCCGACCTACTTTCCGTCGCCCGACGACTGCACCTATGGAAACGATCGCATGCTCGAGCTTCAGCGCGAGCATCCCGACCGGATCCGCGGCTATGTGACCGTCAATCCCAACTACACCGACCACGCGCTGAGCGAGATCGGCCGGTGTCTCGACGCGGGGATGATCGGGATCAAGCTCGCCGCCAGCCGGAGGGCCGACGATCCGCTGCTCGATCCGGTGTGCGCCTTCGCCGCCGAGCGGGGCGTGCCGGTGCTGCAGCACGTCTGGCAGCACCGCCGGCGCGACTATCCCGGCCAGGAGGCCTCCGATGCGGTCGAGCTGGGCCGACTCGCCGCGCGGCACCGGTCGGTGTCCTTCATCCTCGCGCACATCGGCGGTGGCGGGGACTGGCTGTACACCCTGCCCGCCGTGCGCGGACTGACCAACGTGCTGGTGGACCTCTCGGGGAGCGGCGTGGACGGCGGGATGCTGGAGGCGTGCATCGATGCGGTCGGCGTCGAGCGGCTGCTCTGGGGATGCGACCTGACGATCGAGACCGGCTGGGCCAAGCTCCGCTACCTGGAGCGCATTCTCGCTCCGTCCGATCTCGATCTGGTGGCCCGGCGAAACGCCTCGCGCATCTTCCCTCCCGGCGCGTTCCCTCCCGACTGATGCGCACCGACGTCAACGCCTTCCTGGGATCCTATCCGTTCCGCCGGGTACCGGGCACCTCGGTCGTGGCGCTCCTCGCGGCCATGGACCGGACCGGCATCGACGAGGCGTGGGTGAGCCATCTTCCGGGGATCTTCTGGCGCGACCCGGCGGCCGGGAACGCGTGGCTGCTCGAGACCACACGGTCGCAGCCGAGCCTGCGGCCGGTCCTGGCGGTGCATCCCGAGATCGCGGGCTGGGAGGGCGTCCTGCGGACCGCCCTGGATGCGGGAGCCGCCGCGGTGCGCTGCGACCCGACCTTCTACGGGATGGCGCCGGCGGGCGCATCCATGCGGGCGCTGGCGGCGGCGTGCGGCCATGCCGGGCTGGCGCTCATGCTCGCCGTCCGGCTGGAGGACGGCCGGCAGCGGCACCCCAACGACCACGCGGCCGAGCTGCCGGCCGCGGCCGTGCGCGCGCTGGTTCGCGCCGATCCCCAAGTGCGGATCGTCGTCACCCACGCCGACCGGCCGTTCATCGAGGAAGTCCACTTCGGGTCGACGCCCGACGAGGCGCGACGAACCTGGTGGGACATCTCCTGGATCTGGGGTCCGCCCGAGGACCACCTGGAGACGCTGCTCCGCACCATCGGCCCGGAGCGGTTCCTCTTCGGCACCGGCCAGCCGCTGCGCATTCCGGAGAACTCGGTCGCGAAGCTGGACCTGCTCGACCTGACGACCGCCCACCGCGGCGCCATCGAGGCGGGCAACGCGGCAGCCGCTCGGGGTGGCGCGGCGACAGCGGAGCGGCGGCGGTGACAGGGCTCGCCTCCCGCATCGAGTGGGGCCTCGTCCCCGCCGTCCCGGTGCCGTTCCGCGGCGCCGAGCTGGACGTCCGCGCCCAGCGGGCCTACGCCGGCTGGATGGCTGGTCAGCCGGTCGCCGGCGTCGCGGTGTGGGCCCACACCGGCCGGGGGCCGCACCTGACCGCGGAACAGCGCCGGGAAGTGCTGGAGACCTGGCGGGACGCGCTGCCCGACCGCGTGGTGATCGCCGGCGCGCGCGACATCACGATGGCGATCGAGGCGCGGCGAGGGAAGGCCGACGCGCTGCTCGCCTTCCCCGAGCGCAGCGACCCCGTGGGCTACCACCGCAGACTGGGCCGGGAGCTTCCGGTCCTCGCCTTCTACCTGTACCCGGCCGCAGGTGGCGTCGCGTACGACGATGCGACGCTGCACGCCATCCTCGATCTTCCCGAGGTCGCCGGGATCAAGGTCGCCACGCTCGACTCGGTCATGACTTTCCAGCGGATCGCGGCGCTGATGCGGAGCCATCCCGACAAGGTGCTCGTCACCGGCGAGGACCGCTTCTTCGGTTACTCGGTGATGGCCGGCGCCACCGCGGCGCTGATCGGGATGGGCGCGGCACTGCCCGACCTGCAGGCGGACCTGCTCCACGCGTGGCGCGACCGGCAGTGGGACCGCTTCGTCTCGCTCTCCGCGCTCTGCGACCGGCTGGCCCAGGCCACTTTCACCGAGCCGATGGAGGGCTACATCCGCCGCATGCTCTGGGCGGCGGCCGCCGACGGCGCGCTGCCCCGCGAGGCCTGCGACGATCCCTGGGGTCCTCCGCTCCCCGAGAGCGAGCGCGAGGCGGTCGAACAGGCGGTGGCGGATGCGCGCGCGTCTCGAGCGTGACTTCGAGCGCTTCCGCGGGGAGCTCCCATCCGGGCTGGCCGCCTACGTGCGGGAGGCCTACCGGATAGATCTGACGGCGCGCTACCTCGGGTTCACCCTGCCGCACCCGATCGGCAAGGGCTCCGGCCAGCTCTCCCTCAATCAGGAGCAGCTGGAGACCGACCGCGCGGCGGGCCTCGCCTTCGTCGTGCTGAAGACGGTGATCGCGGAGGATGCCGGCGGCCTGCGCAGCATGGACGCGTGGGCCGTCCACGAGACCCGCATGCGGGTCGAGAAGGTGCACTCGGGCTCCGGGCTCGACGGCTGGACCGTGACGTGGAAGGGCAGGGGCTGGGACCGCGGCTTCGACGAGTACCTGGAGCTGGTGAGGGTGGCCGGCGACATGACCCGCGCGGGCGCCATGGTCGCCGTCCCCTCGGCCAAGTACCATCTGCCGAAGATGGAGGAGGAGTTCCGGGACGCGGAGTACCGGCACACCACCCAGCGGCTGGCCCGGGCGTGGGGCGGGGATTTCCTGCCGCTGGAGAAGGACTTCTCGCCCACCCTGGCCGGCGACATGCTGGCGGAGGAGCGCGAGCGGATTCTCCGCTGGCTCCGCGAGGTGCCGGAGCTCATCCGGAGCGGCGGCGCGCCGATTCCGGTGCGGGTCGCCCTCAAGCTGATGAACGCGCGGCACGGCGACCCGTTCCAGCTCGACATGGTGAAGGCCGCCGTCCGCGCGGACGCGCTGGTGTGCTTCAACCGGCTGTGGTCCGAGGCGCGGGGCACGGCCTACGGCGGCTACGATCTCAGCGACCGCAATCTGCGGACGCTGCAGGGGGTGAGGTCGGCCGGCATCCACACACCTCCGCTGACCGGGACCGGCAACATCACCTCCGGCCGGATGCTCCTCGAGTACGCCAAGCTGGGCTGCGAGAGCGTCCAGCTCCACACCTTCTTCCAGCTGCCGCTGTCCGAGTACCCCGCCACCGCCGGCACACGCACCCAGCGCGCCCTGCACGCGCTCGTCTTCCACCCCGAGGGCGGCCTCATCGCCGGCCTGCTCGACCTGGAGCAGTCGGGCCGGCTCCACCGCCGCGACGGCGAGCTCCGCTTCCTCGACCTGACCGCCGGCTGATGCGCATCACCCGGGTCGAGCTCTTCGAGCTCTCGCTCCCTCTGGTCGAGCCCTTCGTGATCTCGGGCGGCACCATGCGCGAGCGCCGCTCGCTCGTGGCCGTCCTCCACGACGACAGCGGGCATCGCGGGTACGGAGAGGCTCCGCCCTTCGAGCTGCCGTTCTATTCGGACGAGACCATCGCGAGCGCCCGCCATCTGCTCGAGCACGTGCTCATCCCCCGGGTGCTCGGCGCCGAGCTGGAGAGCCCCGAGGCGGTGGACGTCGCCCTGCGCCCGGGGGTGCGCGGCAACGCCTTCGCCCGCGCGGCGATCGAGACCGCGGCCTGGGACCTGGAGGCGCACCGCCGGAATACCGGGCTCGCCGCGCTGCTCGGTGCGCGGCTCGGCGCGGAGCCCGCGCAGTCGGTGCCGTGCGGAGTCGCGCTGGGAATTCCGGTGGACCGCTCGCCCGAGACCCTCGCGCACTGGGTCACGGACGCGATCGGCGCGGGCTACCGGCGGGTGAAGATCAAGGTTGCGCCCGGCTGGGACGAGGTGCCGGTCGCGGCGGCGCGGTCGGCGATGGCGGGGACCGATCTGCCGCTCACGGTCGATGCCAACGGCGGCTACGAGTGGCCGGAGCACGAGCGGGCGCTGCGCGCGCTGGACGACGCCGGGCTCCTCTACATCGAGCAGCCGCTTCACCCCGACGAGCTGGTGGGCCACGCGCGCCTGGCGGAGCGGCTGAAGACACCGGTGTGCGTGGACGAGACCCTCCGCGACGCGAGGGCCGCCCGCCAGCTGGCCGAGCTCGGCGGTCCGCTCGTGTGGAACGTCAAGGTGCATCGGGTGGGCGGCCTCTCCGAGGTGTGCCGCATCGTCCGCGTCGCGCGCGAGTGCGGCGCACGGCTCTGGGCGGGCACCATGCCCGAATCCGGCCTCGGCTCGCAGGCCGCGATCGCCGCGGCGGCGATGCCCGGCTTCGTCTACCCCTCGGACCTGGAGCCGAGCACCCGGTGGTTCGGCCGGAACACGGACGTCGTCAAGCTCACCATGACCCGCTCGGGGCTCATGAGCGTGCCCGGCGTGCCGATTGCAGCACTCCTCGACCGCGGCCGGTTCGCCGCGGCCTCCCGTCTCGTGCTGGACGCAGTTGCGACGCCATCTTAGGAGCACGGAGCGCGTATGGTGGAGTACGCTGTCCTGGTGGCCGGCACCTCCCTGGCCGCTTTCGGGTCGCTCACCCGTTCGGCAGAAGTGTGGCTTACCCGCATCAACTGGCAGGCGGTCGGCTACGCCGCTCTCTGCCTGTTGGCCCTCCGGATCGCGGTCTGGGCGTTCAAGACCCGCTGATTTCCAGGGGCTCACCCCTGGCGCGTGACCTGCAATACAGCCCTGGCAGCGCGGACGCCGCCATCATGTGCGTACCCTGTGTCAGGAGCGGACAATGCTTCCCTACGAGGACCTGCAGCGCTGGGCCGGAAGAGCCTGCCTGTTGCTGGGTACGGCCCTCGCGATGATGGGGTACTACTTCGCGAACATCCGCTTCCTTCCATTGGTCGCGGGCTTCGCCATCCTGGCAGGGGTCTGCTACGGCGGCCGTGGCTTGAGCGGTTCCAGCCGCGTGCTCAGAAGCTCGGGGCAACATCCGGTGATCTGAGATGGCCCTGACGAGGGAGCTGGTGCGCGAGGCGGTGGAGCGCGCCGGCGACGAGCACTGGCAGGCGCTCATCCGCTTCCACGAGGACGCCTATCCCGCCAGCCGGCCCACGCCCGGCGACATCGCCCGGGCGGAGGCCGAGCGCCTCAACCAGCTCGGCCTCGGCACCGATCCGAACCTGAGGCTGGTCGAGAGCCGGGTCGAGCCGCTCGAGTCCACCGTCCGCATCGTCCACGTCTTCGAGAACCAAACCACCAAAGAGCGGCAGCTGACCGAGCCTTTCGAAAACTACGGTTAGCTTGTTGGCATGCCGACGCGAACGTACCATCTCATTCCCCATACCCACTGGGATCGGGAGTGGTATCTCACGCGCGCGGCCTTCGTCTCCCGGCTGGTGCCGGCCCTCGACGATCTGCTCGCGCGGCTGGAGGACGAGCCGGGCTTCCGCGCCTTCGTGCTCGACGGCCAGACCGTACTGCTCGAGGACTATCTGTCGGTGCGTCCGGAGATGGAGGGCCGTGCCCGCGCCCTCGCGTCGGCCGGCCGGCTGCAGCTCGGTCCCTGGTACGTGCTCGCCGACGAGCTGATCCCCTCCGCCGAATCGCTGCTGCGCAATCTGCTGGCGGGACGCGCCGACGCCGAGAAGCTCGGCGGCTGGATGGACGTCCTGTACTCGCCCGATGCGTTCGGCCATCCCGCGACCTGGCCGGCGCTCGGGGCGGAATTCGGCATCGGGTACGGCGTGCTCTGGCGCGGGCTCGGCGGCGAGCCGGGCCAGGACGGCGACCTCCATCGCTGGCGAGCGCCGGGAGGAGCCGAGGTCGTCCTCCACCACCTCTCGCCTGACGGCTACGAGGCCGGGGCGGCCCTCCCGGCCGACCCTGAACGGCTGGGGCCGGCCTGGGAAAAATTGAAGGCACAGCTCGTCCCCCGATCCCGGACGCCGCATGTCGCGGTCTTCGTCGGCGCCGACCACCACGCGGCCCATCCCGCGGTCGGCCGGCTCCGGGACCTCCTCTCGCGGCTCGAGCCCGACTCCGAAATTCGCGTCTCCCGGCTGTCGGAGTACTTCGAGGCAGCGGCCCGTGACACGGGGAGCCTGCCGGTGCTCGAGGGCGAGCTGCGCTGGTCGTACGGCTACACCTGGACGCTTCAGGGCGTGCACGCGACCCGCACGCCGCTCAAGCGTCTCCACGCGGAGGCCGAGCTGAGCCTCGAGCGCATGGCCGAGCCTTTGGCCGCGCTCGCCTTGGGGCATGGGCGACGCGATGCACGGCCGCTGCTCGACCACGCCTGGCGCACCCTGCTCCGGTCGCAGTTCCACGATTCCATCGCGGGCTGCACGTCCGATCCCGTCGCCGAGCGGGTGACGCTGCGGCTGGGCGACGCGCTTGCGATGTCGGCCGAGCTCGCGCGCAGCTCGCTCGACGCGCTCACCGGCAACGACTCCGATGCGGCGCGTGAGAGCCCCGCGGGCGTCGCGCCGCGCCTCGTCTTCTACAATCCCGTGCCGCGGGAGCGGAGCGCCGTGGTCGTCGCCGACCTCACCTGGTTTCGGCGCGACGTCCTCGTGGGCCCGCGCGGCGGCCGGGCCCCTCGGCAGGCCGGCGCTCCGTCCGAGCGCGATCTCGCCCACGCGCTCGACGGCATACCGTACCAGATTCTGGGCCGGCGTCTCGCCGACGAGCGGCTGGATGCCGCCCGGCACTATCCCGATCAGGACGAGGTCGAAGTCGTCCGAGTCGCGCTCGCGACCCCCGGGCTCGGCGGCTTCGGCCTGGCCACGGGCCTGACCTCCCGGGCGCCGCGGGTCGGCGTGAGCGCGGGCGCCCGTGGACTCGACAACGGTCTGCTCGACGTGGTCTTCACCTCCGACGGTCTGGTCCGCATGACGGACCGGCGCACTGATGCGCGCCATGAGCGCCTCCTCTCGCTCGAGAGCGAGGGCGACGCCGGCGACACCTACAGTTTCGCGGCGGTGGAGGGGGACCGCCCCAGGTCCGCGGCGTGGAGCGCCGTGCGACCGCTGGCCGCCGGGCCGCTGGTCGGCGCGCTCGAGGCCCGGGCGACGCTGCGATCGGGCGCGGTGCGGGCGCGAATGATCCTCTCGCTCTACGCCGGCAGCCCGATCCTCCGCTGCACGATCGAGCTGGAGAACGCTGCCCCCGATCACCGTCTCCGGCTGCGGATCCCGGCCGGCAGGCCGGAAGCGGACGTCGCGGCAGGCGGGCCGTTCGGCGTCGTTCGCCGCGCCGTCGTGCGGGTGGATGCCGCGCGATATCCGCTCGAGACGCCGGTTGCGACGGCACCCGCGCAGCGCTTCGTCGCGAGCGCGGCAGGCGATGCGGGTCTCGCCGTCCTCGCGCCCGGGTTCTTCGAATACGAGCGCGACGAGGCGGGCGACCTGATCGTCACCCTGCTCCGGTGCGTGGGGCAGCTCTCCAGGGAGGACCTCCCGAGCCGGCCGGGCCACGCCGGCTGGCCCGTGGCCACGCCGGGCGCGCAGTGTCGGGGCCGGGAGCGCCTTCAGCTCGCGCTGGCGCCGGTGACGGGGGCGGACGTCGAGCTGGGCGCGCCGCTCGCGAGCCTGTGGGAGGATGCGTTCGTCCCGCCGCGAGCCATCTGGCTGCGTCAGGCGACCGAGCTGAACCTGCCGCCGACCGATTTGAGGCTGGAGGGCGAGGGGCTCGTCTTCTCCTCGCTCAAGCCCGCGGTCGAAGGCGGCGGCATCGTCTTCCGGTGCTACAACGCCACCGGATCCGCGGTCACGGGCCGCCTGCGATCCGGTATGCCCATCGTCTCCGCCGCGAGGGTCCGCGCGGACGAGCGCGAGCCGCGGCCGCTGCGCCTCGACTCGCGGGGCTCTTCGGTCGCCTTCACCGCGGGTCCCCACGAGATCGTGAGCCTGCTGCTCACGCCGGCGTGAGCCGGACCTGCCGGGCGGCGAGGCGACCGGCTATGTTCTCGCATGCGCGATTTCCCGGCGCTGCCGTGCTATCCCTGCCCTCATCATTCCGCCTGCTGCGCCTACGGGGTCACCCTGAGTGACGACGAGGCGGCGGCGATCACCGCCGTCCACGGTGCCGCCGTGGTGTACCGCACCCGCTGGGGAGAGTGGCGCACGCGGGTGCGTGGCGGGCGCTGCGTCTTTCTGCGCGACAACGTCTGCACCATCCACACCGAGTCGTACTACCCGGCGGTCTGTCGGGGATTCCCCTGGACCGACGCCGAGACCGGCGGTCCCTACGAGTACGACCGGACCATCTGTCCCGAGTTCATTCTGCGGCCGGAGCTGGTGAGCATCCACCGTTCCGTCTGACCTTGTCGGCCCCCCATTCACTTTCCCGAGCCTGCCCATGCATGCGGTTCACCGAGCCGGTCTGTTCCTTCTCGCACTCGCCATGACGTCCGCCGCCTCCCTGGCCGCCCAGAGCGATCCCGCGCTCGAGCGGGCCCGGAAGATCCTTCGATCGGTGCCGCTGATCGATGGGCACAACGATCTGGCCTGGGAGATCCGCAACTCCAGGACGGCCCCCCGCGACGTCGCCGCGTACGACCTTCGCGGCCGGACGCGGGGGCACACCGACCTGGACCGGATGAAGGCCGGCCAGGTGGGGGCGCAGTTCTGGTCCATCTACGTTCCGGGCGAAGTGAAGGACAGCGGCTTCGCGAGGATTCAGCTGGAGCAGTTCGACATCGCTCGGCGCACGATCGCGCGGTATCCCGACCGGCTCACCCTCGCGCTCACCGCGAACGACATCGAGCGCGAGTTCAAGCGGGGCCGGATCGGCTCGCTCCTCGGCATGGAGGGCGGCCACGTCCTCGAGAACTCACTCGGCGCGCTGCGGGTGTACTACGATCTGGGGGCCCGCTATCTCACGCTCACCCACAACGTGACGCTGGACTGGGCCGATGCGGCCGCCGACTCGGCCCGCCACGGCGGACTGACCGAGTTCGGGCGTGAGGTCGTGCGGGAGATGAACCGCCTGGGCATGCTGGTGGATCTGTCGCACGTCTCGCCGGGCGTCATGAGCGACGCGCTCGACGTCGCCGAGGCGCCGGTCATCTTCTCCCATTCGTCGGCGCGCGCCCTCACCGATCACGTGCGCAACGTCCCCGACTCCATCCTCCAGCGCCTGCCCAGGAACGGAGGTGCAGTGATGGTGACGTTCGTGCCGGCATTCGTCTCCCAGGAGGTGGCCGACTGGGAGAAGGTCGCGGACGAGGAGTCGAAGCGAATGGAAGCGGCGGTGAGCGACTCCGCCGAGCGGAGCCGCCTCACCGAGGCCTGGCTCGCGGCGCACCCGCGGCCGGCGGCGACGCTGGCCCAGGTGGCCGATCACATCGAGCACGTGCGCAGGGTGGCGGGCGTGAATCACGTTGCCATCGGGAGCGACTTCGACGGGATCACGAACACGCCGGTCGGGCTGGAGGATGTATCCACCTTCCCTCAGCTCTTCGCCGAGCTGGTGCGCCGGGGATGGAGCGACGACGACCTGAAGAAGCTGGCGGGCCGGAACCTGCTGCGGGTGCTGCGTGCGGCTGAGGCCACCGCCGTACGGCTGCGCGGCCAGCGGGCGCCTTCGACCCGGACCATCGAGGAGCTCGACAGGCCGGTCGTGAGCACGCCCTGAGTGTCATCCCTTAGGATAACACCACGTAGGATGACACCACGCCTTCACTCACGACGCCGGCGGCGGCCCTCCCGGACGCCTGCTTCGACCCACCACCAGCACCGCGAAGGCGACCGCCATCCCGGCGAACAGAAACCACTGGATGGCGTAGTTCAGGTGCGGCCCGTCGTCGAGCTCGGGCGGCGCGAGCCGCTGCGGCACCCGGGGAAGCGACGCGTCCGGCGCCTGCCGCACGACCACCGGCAATAGAGGGTAGGGCAGACGCCCGCGCAGGGCGTCCGGGTCGAGGCGCGCCCAGGTCGTTCGGCCGGCATGCTCGACCGGCCGGCCGCCGCCGTTTCCGAGCGGCGCCGCGAGCCCCCGCACCGTGACGGTGCCCGTCTCGTTCAGGGAGCCGGTCTCGACTCGCACCGCGTCCGGCGACGGCACGAACCCTCTCAGCACCAGCACCGCGGAATCGCTCCCTTCCAGCCGCAGTGGAGTCACCAGGTGCACGCCCGGCGAGCCGTCGAGGGCCTGGCCCCGCAACACGACCTCGTGGGTCCGGTCGTACACCCCCCGCGCCTCGACCCACCGTCCGCTCAGCTCCTCCGCCGTCCAGTCCGCGCCGGCCGCGAGCCTGAGCGGCGGCTCCGCGCGCGCTGCGAGGGCCGCCCGATTGGCGGCACGGCGCTCCGAGAGGCGGTGCAGCTGCCAGAGGCCCAGCCGGACGCAGAGCGCCGCCATGAGAAGCAGCCCAACGATGGCGATCCGGCGGAGGCTGGGAGACATGGCCTGTCTGTGGTCGAGGACGGTGGCGTGGCGAACGGCTACGGGTCCGATTTCTAACTCCGCCGCGCCCAAGCGTTTCCGAGGAGGCTGAACGCGGTCCGGTGTTTGCCGTGACGGGCGGCGTCCAGGTGGTCGCTGCGACCCAACATAACGACGGCGAGGCTGCAATCATGCGCATCGAATGGCGCGCCATTCCGGCGGCGGTCGCACTGCTCTTCACCGCGCTCGGCACCGGGGCCGCCCAGGATGCGCCCAGGGGGCTCTCGGTGGTTCGCGAAGGCGACCGCGCCGGCTTCTGGGGCGGCCTGTCGCTCGGTGCCGGTGGCGAAGCCTTCGACCTGAGGGATGGAGCGGGGTACAGCGAGGAGCTCTACCGGCCCACGATCTCGTTTCGCCTCGGCGGTACGGTGAGCCGGAACCTCAGGCTCGGAGGCGAGGTGCTGGCGTGGATCGACGAGCACGACCGGACGGTGGAGTCGCTCACCAGCTTCCTCTTCGTCGGCCAGCTGTATCCACTCGCGACCTCGGGGCTTTATTTGAAGGGCGGTCTCGGGCTCGGCCGGAACGCCGTGGACTTCAACGGCGGCGGTGGGGTGGGCGACACGGGATTCGCCGGGCTGCTCGGCGCCGGGTGGGAGATCCGGTTGGGGCGGCGATGGTATCTCAATCCAGCGGTCGATGTCGTGGGCCACAGCTACACCGGGCGCGGCAACGAGCGCTATCGCGAACGATTGGTCAACTTCGGGCTCGGCGTGGTCTTCCAGAGCGGGCGGTGAGCCCGATTCGACGACGACCCGCCAGCCGGTGGTGGTACCCATGACGAACGACACGGCTTTGAACTCCTGGCTCCTTCTTCCGGCACTCGCCCTGATCGGCGTGCTGGGCTGTGGCGGCGACCTCGGGCTCCCCAGCTCGTCCGGCGAGGGAGTGGACCTCTCCATACTCGGTGGGAACGGCCAGGTCGGAACCGTCGGCCAGGAGCTGCCCCAGCCGCTGACCGTGGCTGTGGAGTCCAACGGAGCTCCGATCGAGGGGCACAAGGTCGCCTTCATCGTGGCCGGCGACACCGCCGCGGGCAGACTGGAGCCGGATACCTCCGTCACCGGTCCGGACGGCCGCGCCGAGGCTCGCTGGGTGCTCGGGCCGGAGCCGGGATCGCACGAGGTCGTGGCCAAGCTGGTGGTGAGCGACCCGGAGCCGCCTCCGACGGCGATCTTCCAGGCTTCGGCGCTTGCCGGCGAGCCCGACACGCTGCGCGCACTTAGCGCGACGAGCCAGCCGGGACGGCTGGGCCAGCCCACCCGCGAGGCGCCCACGGTCCTCGTGGTGGACCGGTTCGGGAACCCGGTCGGCGGGACGGCGGTGGCCTGGGACGTGACAGCGGGCGGAGGGTCGACCAGCAGCGCGCAGACCTCGACCGGGCCAGATGGGCGTGCCTCCGTGACCTGGACCCTCGGCCTTGGCATCGGAGTGCAAAAAGTGGCAGCGCGGGTGGACGGGGTGCACGGCTCGCCCGTGACGTTTACCGCGACGGTGCTGTTCTGAGGGCGAAGCCGTCGCGGCTCCGCCGCAACACGGCGCCTGGGAAGTTGCATGAAGTCGTAGTCCCACAACGGATTATGCCGGTGAGCCGGACTCCCGTTCCGGCACGCATCGTGCTTTCTTCCTGCCTTGTTCCCGGTACCCACCGGCACTCGAATCCAGAGCGGACGTGATCACTACTCGCGGGCCCTTCGTCTTTCAGATCGGACTCCTTCTCGCCGCACTGACCGCAGGGTGCGGCGGAGACGTCGTGCTTCCCGACGAGGGGGAGGCCGCCAACCTCGAGATCGTGAGCGGGGACGAGCAGCTGGGGCAGGTCGGGGCCGCGCTCGCACAGCCGGTCGTGGTCAAGGTCACGGACACTCGCGACCGCCCGGTGGCGAGCCAGGACGTCGCGTTCTCGATCACCGAGGGGGGCGGCTCCGTCGAGCCCGTCACCGTGAAGACCGACGCCGATGGCGAGGCGGCTGCCGGCTGGACGCTGGGCCCGAACGCCGGAGACAATCGGCTGCGGGTGCAGACGGCCCGCGGCGGGTCCGGCACGCTGGAGGTGACTTTCCAGGCGACGGCGCTGGCGGGAACCGGCAGCGTCCTGGTCAGCGCGGGCGGCGACGACCAGGTCGGTCCGGTCAACTCCGCCCTCGCCGACTCGCTGGTGGTGAAGGCCACCGACGCGCTCGGCAACCCGGTCGCCAACGTGGAAGTGACCTGGACCGTCTCCGGCGGCGGGTCGATCGAGCCGGTCACCATCCGCACCGGAAACGACGGGCTCGCCGCCGCGGAGCGGGTGCTCGGTCCCACCGCGGGCGAGCAGAGCGCACAGGCCTCGGTGGACGGGTTCACCAACTCGCCGGTCACCTTCACCCACACCGCGGTCCCCGCGAATCCGACCAAGCTCATTCTGGTGTCCGGCGACGGCCAGTCCGCGCCCGGCGGGTTCGAGGTGGGCGACGACCTGGTGGTCCGGCTGGAGGACGACAACGGCAACGGGATCGGCGGCCGGCCCATCACGTGGGTCGTGCCCAGCGGCAACGGCTCGGTGAATCCGGTGAACAGCGTCACCAACGCCAACGGTCTGGCGACGACGCGGTGGAAGCTTCCCAGCCCGGTGGGCAACTACACCGTGAGCGCGGTCTTCTCGGGCTTTCCGCCGGTGCCCTTCACGGCGACCGCGACCGCCGATGTGCCCACCACGATCGCCCTGTCGACCGGCAACAACCAGAGCGCGGCTGTCGGGACCTCGCTTCCCAATCCGCTGGTCGTGCGGGTGACCGACGTCAACAACAATCCGGTTGCCGGCGTCCCGGTGAGCTGGGTCGCGGTCGGCGGCGGGTCGGTGTCCGTCGCCACCTCCGGCACGAACTCGTCGGGCCTCGCGCAGGTCACCCGGACGCTGGGTACCTCGCCCGGCGCGTACACCACCACCGCGTCCGTCGACGGACTTGGCGGCTCGCCGGTCACGTTCACGTCCACGGCGACGGTCGGGCCGCCTGCCGTGCTGGTGCTCGCCACCGCGCCGGTGGGACCGGTCACGAGCGGGAACGCGCTCTCGCCCGCCCCCGCGATCCAGGTTCGGGATGCGCTCGGGAACGACGTGGCCCAGGGCGGCATTACGGTCGACGCGGCGGTCACGTCGGGTCAGGCCGGCGTGAATCTGGAGAACGACGCGCGCAACACCAACGGGTCCGGGCGGGCGACATTCAACAATCTCAGGCTCACGGGCCCGCCCGACGACGACTACGTCCTGACCTTCACCGCGTCATTCGGCGGCATCCCGCTGGCGCCGGTGAGCACCGCTCCGCTCGTCGTGAGCGCGGGCGCCGCGAACAAGATCGTCGTCACCCAGCAGCCCTCGGGAACGGCGCAGAGCGGGGTGGCGTTCGCGCAGCAGCCCACCGTACAGATCCAGGATGCGAGTGGCAACCCCATCGCCGGTGCGTTCACCATCACGGCTGAGCTCCAGGGCTCTGGCTCGCTCCTTGGGACACTCACCGCCGGTACCGGCGGCTCATCCACCGCCACTTTCAGCGGCCTGGGCATCAGCGGCCCGGTGGGAGCCAAGACGATCATCTTCAGCTCCGGCGCTCTGACGCCCGGGCAATCCAACTCGATCACGTTGACCGCCGGACCGGCCGCCTCGATGACGATTCAGAGCGGCACCGACGATCAGACGGCGGGTGTGAACCAGAATGTCCCGAACCCGCCGGCGGTGCTCGTGCGTGACGCGAGTAACAACCCGGTGCCCGACGTCGACGTCGCCTTTGTGGTGACCGGGGGTGGCGGGGACGTGACTCCCACGACGGTGACGACCGGGAGCAACGGTGTTGCCGCGGTGACGAGCTGGCAACTCGGGCCCGCGGCGGGCGAGAACAAACTGGAGGCCAGGTCGAATGGGCTCACGACCGTCGAGTTCAACGCCACCGCCGGTGCCACCGGCACGACGACGACGCTCTCGGCGGACCCGGCTACGGTCGCGGAGGGGGAGCAGGTCACGTTCACTGCCACGGTGACGGGGGCGGGCGGCACGCCGAGCGGACAGGTGAGCTTCCGCGATAACGGGATCGAGATGGGGCAGGGCACGCTCAGCGGAGGCGAAGCCACCTTCTCGACCACACTGCCGGCAGGCCAGCACCCGATCACGGCGCACTACCTCGGCGATCCCACCTTCGGCCCGAGCGCTTCGACCCCTGCTCTCGATTACACGGTGACGTCGGCCAACGTCGCCCCGAGCGCTCAGACCGAAGCCTTCGATGTGAACGAGGACGCCACGCTCACCGTCACGGCTGACGGCGTGCTGGCCAACGACGACGATGCCGACGGTGACGATCTCACGGCCGCGCTCGAGACCGGACCGGGCGACGCCCAGAGCTTCACGCTCAACTCGAACGGCTCGTTCACCTACGTGCCCAACGCCGACTTCAACGGCGAGGACACCTTCGGCTATCGCGCGAACGACGGCCAGGCCAGCTCCAACATCGCCGTGGTCACCATCACCGTGAACCCCGTCAACGACGCGCCGACATTCACTATTCAGGGCGATGTCGAGACGTCTTCAGCGTTGTCGTCGCTGCTCGGGGAGTCGCACGACGGATGGGCCAGCGGAATCAGTCCCGGACCGCCCGACGAAGACGGACAGACAGTACAGCTCGAGATCACTACCGATGCCGATGACGCCTTCCAGACGACTCCCGCGATCGACTCCGATGGAAATCTCACTTACCGTCCGAACCTCCGCTCCGAGCCCCTTCTCGTGCACGCGACCGTCACGGCGACCGACAGTCAGGGAGCCGCGAGCGCCCCGCAGAGCTTCACGATCACGATCAATCCCTAAGCGAATCAGCGACTTAGCTGGCCATGTGACCTGAGTCCTATTGCCGTACCGGTGGGTTGCGTTATTCTGCGCCCCGATGCGTCATCTTCGACTTCTCGCCGCAGGTCTCGCCTCCACCGCGCTGTTCGCCTGCGGTGGCGACGACCTCGTGCTCCCCAGCGAGGGTGAGCCGGCCACGATCACAATAGTGCAGGGCGACGGCCTGAGCGGGCGGGTGGGCGAGCTGCTGCCGGCTCCGCTCATCGTAGAGGTGCTCGACGGCGCCGAGCGGCCGGTGCCGGGTGCGACGGTCGTGATCGAGCTCACCGGCGCCGCGGCCGAGCCCGATACCCTGTCAACCGACGCCCAGGGCAGGGCCAGCGCCGAGATCACGCTGGGGTCGCAGGTGGGCGAGGCCTCCGGCGCGGTGCGCGTCATCGCGCCGGCGAGCCCGGCTGACGTCAGGGCGACATTCGCTCTGACCGCATTGGCTTCTTCCGCCAACGGCATGGTCGGCCTGTCGGGAGACGGCCAGACGGCTACAGCCGGCGCCGAGCTGCCGGAGCCTCTCGTCGTCGAGGTGACGGACGCGTTCGGCAATCCCATCGAAGGCGTGGGGGTCGCCTGGACGGCGGAAGGCGGCGGCAGCGTCAGCGCGGCCTCCTCGGTCACCGACCCGGCCGGCCGGGCGTCCGTGATCCGGACGCTGGGTCCCACCGCCGGTACGCAGACCACGCTCGCCAGCTCCGAAGGACTCGCGGGCTCTCCGGTCGTCTTCACCCATACCGCCACGGCCGGCAGCGCATCGGGCGTGCGGATCGTCGCGGGCGACGACCAGACCGCTCCGCCGCGAGCCACGCTTCCGGAAGACCTGGTGGTCGCGGTGGTGGACGAGGCCGGCAATCCGGTCGTGGGCGCCGCGGTCACCTGGGTCGTGACGGCGGGCGGGGGTACGGTCACGCCGGCCACCGGAT
>CAMPKP010000038.1 GCA_946887295.1 uncultured Gemmatimonadota bacterium
CGCGCTCTTCGACAGGTTCTGGGTCCAGTTGACCGTGGCCAGCCGGTTCCGGTTGTGGAAGCCGCGCATCAGCCCGGTCGACAGATTGTTGATGTAGCTGACGATGAACGGGAACGTGTGGCCCTGGAAGCGGCTCTGAGCCAGGCTGAGCGACACCCGCGAGCCGGTGCCGTAGGTGTAGTTCAGCTTGCCGGTCATGGAGTACGTCGAGCGCGCCGTGCCGGGCAGACGCACGCCGTTGCAGTCGAAGCCGAAGTTGTCGCGGATCGCCTGGATCTTGGCGCCGTCGGCGCCGTTGAGGCCGGCCTGGCCGGCGTTGGCGAACTGGTCGCAGTTGCCCCGGCTGATGGCGTAGTTGTAGACGGGCACCGCCGAGGTGTCGGCGGTCAACCGCTCATCCAGCGGAGTCTCGGGATCGTCGGTCGGGATCGTGAGCTGGTTGATCGTGGTGTCCACTCCGGCCGGCAGGAAGATCGGGGTGTCCTGGCTGTTGAAGCCCTCTTCGACCGATTTCCGGCCTTCCAGCGTGCCGTTGAGCGCGAAGGTGAGCCGGCCCGCCAGCGGGCCGCTGATCCCGCCCTCGATCCGGTTGAACCCCACGCCGTTGCTCACGCCGAACGGCTCGTCGGTCTCGTAGCCGAGGGAGCCCTGGTACTCGCTGCCGCCGGTCTTGGTGACGATGGAGATGATGCCCGACTTGGCGTTGCCGAACTCGGCCGAGCTCGACCCGGTGGTCACCGAGGCCTCTTCGAACGAGTTGGTTCCGAGCGCGATCTCGGAGCCCAGTGAGCCGACGAAGGCGTCACCCCGGTACCCGGCCTGAATGGGAACTCCATCGATATAGGTGGCATTCTCACTTTCCCGACCACCGCGGATGGAGAGTCCGCCGTCGGTATCCTCGATCACACCCGGCTGGAGCTGAAGCACCTGGTTCAGATTGTCCACCGGCAGCGCGTCGGCGAACTGCCCGTCCACCCGCTGCTTGGTGGTGACCTCGTCTCGGGGGACCAGCGGCTGGGTCTGGCTGACGACGGTGATCTCCTGGATCTCCACCGCGGTCTGCTCCAGCTGCACGTCGACCGTGTTGGTCTGGCCGGCCAGGACCTTCACGCCGTCCACCTGGGTCGACTTGTACCCGATGAAGGCGGCCCGGACCGACACGGTGCCCCCCGGCACGTTGTTGATGAAGTAGTAGCCCTGGGGGTTCGTGAGGGCGTTGAACGCCGTCCCCACGATGAACACCTGGGCGTTGGCGATGGGCGCGCCCGCTTGGTCGCGCACCCTGCCCTCGATCTTACCGGTCGCCTGGGCCAGGAGCGTGCCCGCTCCGAGCGCCAGCACGACTGCCGCGAGCGCGAGACTGCGCGCCACGCGTCCGAAGGCGCTGACACGGCTTGGCTTCATGAGATCGTCCTCCAAAGACGTGAACCTGCGGGATCTCGGATCCGGGCCGGTGAGACGGGACCTCGCGGCGGAGAGGTGCCTGGGGGCACGTGTCCGAGCTAGACATGAGTCGAACGAGGTGGGGTCGGCGCGCACTAGGGATTCGCCGAACAGCGGTTTTCAGGGGATGAATGGAGGGGGATCGGCTGGGAGGAACGGGCTGAAAACGGAGGAGCAGCGACCGGGGGGCCGGCGGTGCGGACGTTTCACGGCGGTACGGACCGCAGCCCCGCCTCCGTCAGCAGCAGCTCCCCGCCCGTCGGCCGGCCGCCGCGGCGCTCGGCCCGGGTGAGCACCAGCCGGTCCTTCGCCCGCGTCATGCCGACGTAGAGCAGCCGCCGCGCCTCCTGGATCTCCTGCTCGCGGTTCTCGTTCAGCGCGTGGAACCCCGGCAGTGCCGCGTCCTCGGCGCCCACGACGTACACCCGCGAGAACTCGAGCCCCTTGGTCGAGTGCAGGGTCAGCAGGTTGATCCGGTGCTCCTCGGCCTCGGTGCCGTCGCTTCGGGAGAGGGCGATGCGCCCGAGCAGCAGGTCGATGCTCTCGGCGAGCGTCGGCGCGGCGCTCGCGGCGACGAGGGCGGAGAGCCTCGCCACCGAGCTGGGGTAGCGCTCTTCGACCGGCCGCTGGGTCCTGATCCGCTCGATGAGCCGGGCGCCACCCAGCCGCTCGGTCAGCACCTCGACGGGCGGCGCGCCCGCCGCTTCACGCTCCTCGGCGTAGACCTGGAGGCAGTCGCCGTAGCGGCCCACCGTCGCCGGCAGCGCGATCTCGCGCAGCAGGCGCTCCTCCGGGGTCGGCTCGGAGTCGTCGAGGGCCATCGCGAGCCCCAGCCAGCCCAGCAGCTGCACCAGCGCCGCCTTGCGGGCCCGGGCCAGCTTGAGCGCGCCGAGATGGCGCATCACACCGGCGAGCGCGGCGGCATCGTCGAGCGCGTGGTGCGAGCGGCCCGCGTCCACTCCGAAGCGATGCGCCAGGTCCTCGAGCTTCGCGCTCTCGTCGAGCAGCGAGCGGGCCAGCGGGAGCGTGTCGTAGAAGACCATCTCCTCCATGCCGGGGAGGCCGGCCGCGAGTCGGCGCAGCACCGGCATGTCGAATCCCTGGCCGTTGTGAGCCACCAGGAGGTCGTCGCCGACGAACGCGCGGAACTCGGGCCACACGTCGGCGAACGGCGGCTCGTCGCACAGATCGTCATCGCCGTAGCCGTGCACCTTGCTGGCCGCGGGGCTGATCGGCCGGCCGGGCCGGACCAGCCGCTCGAACTGCTCCACCACGACCCGGCCCCGCACCCGCACCGCCGCGATCTCCACGATCTCGCAGTCGGCGATCTCCTTGTCGGTGGTCTCCAGGTCGAAGGCCACGTAGTCCTGGAAGGGATCCTCCAGGGTGCGGCAGTGGTGCAGCTGGAGCGCCTTGAAGAGCGCGAGAGGCCGGACGGCGCCGGCGGGAAGCAGGAAATCGCCGGGGAGCGGCCGGTCGCCGGGGAGAAGGTGGCGCACGTCGCCGCCGAGCGCGCCCTGCAGCAAGCGGATCGTCGCGATCTCGATGCCGCGGTCGGGCTCCACCCAGACCGCGCCCCCGCGCGAGAGACTGGCGCCGAGGCGGGCGGCGAGGGCGGCTGCGCCGGGAAACTCGGCCGGATCGCTCAGCTCCCCCGCGCGCTCCTCGAGCGGGTTGCGGTACTTGCCGATCCGCTGCGAGAGCAGCTCGTCCACCAGGGCTCCCAGGTTGTCGTGGGTGCGTCCCAACGCGGAGAGGTTCTCCACGTGGTAGACGAAGCGCCATGCCTTTCTCCCGTCCACGTCACCCCGCGCGGCGCGGCCGAAGGCGCGGAGTCCCGACACCAGGTCGCAGTCGCGATGGCGCGCCCGCACCTGCTCGATGAGCGGCCGCGGCAGCACCTGCTCGGCGAAGGCCTCGATGGCCAGCGGATCGTCGGGCGACCGGATCACGCGGAGCGAAGAGAGCACGAAGGCGATGAGCTCGTCGTCCCGGACCGACTGGCCCTGCGCCAGCCGGCAGGGAATGCCGGCCTCGATGCATCGGGTCTCGAGATACTGGCCGGTCACGTGCGCCCGATACAGCAGCGCGTATTCACCCCACTCGAGGCCCGTGGCCTCGCGGTCCCGCCAGAGATCCTCGAGGAGCCAGCTCGCCTCCTCGATCTCATCGGCGAAGGCGTACGACGCCACGCAGTGCTCCGACTCGCGGTCGGCCTCCAGCCGCTTCTCGAAGAGCGCGGGGTTCATGGCGATCACCCGGCGGGCGGCATCGAAGATCTGGCGCGAGCAGCGGCGGTTCCGGTCGAGAACGATCGGCTCCGCCACCTCGAAGTCGTCGCGAAAGCGCTGCAGGATCCGGGGGTCGGCGCCGGCCCAGGAGTAGATGGACTGCTCGTCGTCGCCGACCGCGAAGCAGTGCCGGTGCCCCGCGGCGAGGCCGGTGATGACCTCGTACTGGGCCAGGCTCAGGTCCTGGAACTCGTCCACCAGCACGGCGTCCCATCGGGCCCGGATGCCGGCAGCAGCCTCGGGGTGGCCCCGAAGCAGGTCCCCGGTGAGCGCGATGAGATCGTTGTAGTCGAGGAGCCGGCGCGAGCGCAGCTGCTCGCGATAGCTCTCGAAGTGCTCCTGATCGCCCGCGCTCAGCGGATAGTGCTCGAGCTGGTGGCGGCCGAACAGCCGCAGCAGCTGCGCCTGGCGCTCGGGCCGGACGCGCAGCCTGCGCAGCACGCGCTTCTGATAGTCCTCGTCCGCCAGCCCGAAGCCGCGCCGCAGGCCCATCACGCCGGCGTGCTCACGCAACAGCGCGAGGCAGAGCGCGTGCAGGGTGCCCCGGGTAACCTCGTCGGCCCCGGGCCCGATCTCGCGCCGAAGCCGGGACGCGATCTCGTCGGCGGCCTTGTTGGTGAAGGTGACCGCGCAGATGCGGCGGGGGTCGATGTTCCCGGCGCCGATCAGGTGGGCGATCCGACCGATGAGGCAGAACGTCTTGCCGGCCCCCGGCCCCGCCACCACGAGGACGGGGCCGGGCGGAGCTTCGATGGCGCGGAGCTGGGCGGGGGTCGGAATCGGCCCTGCCCCTGCAACGAGGGGAGAATCGACTCCAGTGATGGCGGTCATCCTGGCAAAGATACCCCGCCGGTGTGACCCCTCCAGCCTCAGCGGGCCCGCCGCCCGGGCTCGGCGCCCCTACCTCGTTCACCGGGCCGGCGCTCGAGGTATTCACGCAGCGCCACCGCCGCGTTGTGCTCGGTATCGTGGGAGCCATAGACCAGGGTGACCGGGTCCAAGAGGGACGCGGCGCGGAGCGGCTCGAGCGCCTCGTCGTGCTTCCGCAGCTCCTCGAAGTAGCGGCGCTTGAACTCCGGCCATTTCTTCGGATCGTGGCCGAACCATTGCCGCAGCTCCCGGCTCGGCGCCACGTCCTTGAGCCATCCGTCCAGCTGCAGGTCGGCCTTCCGGACGCCTCGCGGCCAGAGGCGCTCGACCAGGAATCGTCGGCCGTCTTCCGGCGCGGGTGGCTCGTAGGCCCGCTTGAGCCGGATCGGGTGCCGGGCCTTCGCCGCTCCTCTCGTCATAGGTCCCTCGCTGTTCCACTGGAGAGCCCCTGCCGCAGAGCGCTGGTTAGCCTCGCGGCACTCCGGACGTCTCGGTTGAGTCTCCCGGTGGAGTATCTGACATCGCGCTGGCGCGTCAGTCGTCGGGGTGCATCGCCTCGGCGCCGAGCTCGGCGCGGTCGAGCTCCTCCTCGACCTTGTGAAAGGCATCGTCACCGATGGTGCCGTCCGCGCGAAGGGCGGACAGCCTGCGCCGCTCCGCGGCCAGCGCCGCGCGAGCAGCCGCTGGGTGATCCGACGGCGCGCTTCCGGACCGCTTCCCCGCCATCCGCGCCTCGGCCTGCTGCAGCCGCACCCGGTACTTGCGGTGCAGCAGATCGGTCTCGTCGGTGTCCGCGCCGGCACCGTCGAGCGCGGCTGCTCCCGCCCTGAGCGTCTCGACCCGTGCGAGCCTCACCTCCCGCTCCACCTCGTCGTCCTGCTCCACACCGAGCCACGTCATGAGCGGCTTGAGCGTCAGCCCCTGCACCACCAGGGTGACCAGCACCACGAGAAACGAGGTGAACAGGATCAGCTCGCGGTAGGGAAAGCGGACCGGCAGCGCCAGCGCGGCCGCGAGGGTGACGGTGCCGCGCATTCCGCACCAGGCCACCACCACGGCCTCGCGCCTCCTGCTCGGAGTGCGGGGGCCGCGCACGGCGCTCGCCCCCATCACCCAGACGATCCGCGTCAGGATGACAGCCCCGCAGACCGCCAGGGCGATTCCCAGGTACTCCAGCAGGGTCGCTCTGCCGAGCTCACGGATGATGGGCTTGAGCTGGAGGCCGACCAGGATGAAGGCCAGGGCATTGAGGAGGAAGACCGCCACTTCCCAGACCGCGTACGACGGAATGCGGATCCTCGCCGGGATCAGGTCGGGTGCTCTCCGGGCGACCGACATGGCGTAGACCACCACGGTGAGAATGGCCGAGAGGCTCAGCCACTCCGCGACGATCCAGACGGCGAACGTCCCGATGAACTGCACGATGACCGCCGTCGCGACGTCCTCGATCCGCGTCGTGAGCACGAGGCTGACCCGGGCCAGCACGAGGCCGAGCAGGATGCTCCCGCCGGTGACCAGCAGAAGCATGGGCACGATGCCCCAGCCGGAGATCGCCCCGGCGGCCGCGGCGGTGACCGCGAGCCGGTAAATGAGCAGCGCGCTCGCGTCGTTGAAGAGGCTCTCACCCTCGATGATCACCAGCAGCCGATGGGGCGGGCGGAGCGGGCGGAGCACGGCGGTGGCTGCCGCGGCGTCAGGCGGGGCCACGATGGCGCCGAGGGCGATGGCTGCGGGCCACGGCAGGCCGGGCACCAGCCACCTGGCGGTGACCGCCACGACGGCCACGGTGAGCGCCACGGCGACGAGCGCCAGGCTCGCGACCGGCCGCCAGTTCTCCTTCAGGTCGCGGGGGGAGGCGTCGAACGCGGCGTCGAGCAGCACCGGCGCCACGAACAGCGCGAGCGCGAGCTCGGGGTCGAGGGTCACCAGCGGCACTCCCGGTGCCAGGGCGAGCCCGGCACCGGCCAGCGCGAGAAGCGCGGGGTACGGGACCCCTATGCGTCGCGCGGCCGCTGCGAGCCCGGCGCCGATGAGCAGAAGAACGATGACGGTCTCGAAGACGTGCACCCGGGCCTCTCAGGCGCTGGTGTCGGTCTCGCTCTTCGGGCCGCCGTTCAGCCATGCCTCGAAGCAGCAGCTCGGACGCTCATCGCGCAGGCAGCAGGAGCGGACTTCCGCCCCCGTCAGCTCCGCGATGAGACCCCCGATGACGTGACACACCTCGGGCCGCTCGCTCACGGCGATCCCGATGGGACAGCCGGAGCCCCGGATGAGATAGCGGGCCCCCTCCGCGACCGTTTCCACCGTCGTGAGCCCGCCAAGCCGGTTCAGCACGCTGGACGCGAGGCGCACTCGCTCCGCCAGATCCCCGGTGGGTGGCTCGGCCGAGCCGGCCAGCCTGCGGCCGACCTCACGCAGGAGGCCGGTCAACTCCTGCTCCGGGAGGCGCTCTCCCAGCGTTCCAAGGAGCGTGGTCAGCAGAGGCCGATAGGCCTTCGAGAAGAGCGGCTCGACTTCGGGCGACAGCCGATAGAGGGTCGCCGGTTTGCCTACCCGGCCCTCATGGCGCACCCCTTCCGCCTTGACCAGGCCATCGCGCTCCAGCGTCGCGAGGTGGGCCCGGACGGCGTTATCGGTAAGACCCAGGGCCTTGGCGAGCTCTTCGGTGGTCATCGGGCCCCGGCGCAGGAGCGTCGCCACCCTGCCGCGGGTGGACTCGAAGAACCGCTCTTTGTCGGGTCGATCCAGCATCGCTTACCTCGTGTGATGCCAAGGAAGCTATGTGGTAAGGGAGCCGGCGACAAACGACCACATATTACATGGACAATCTTCCCTTTTTATCGCGACCTGATCGCCGGACGCTCGAGGCTCAACTGGAAGGGATCACCGGCAGGCCTGACTCAGGTGGGCTTTCTCCCGCAAGTCCTCCGGGGCAGTCCCGAGAGCCTGATCGCGATGTCGGAGAGCGCCGCCTGGTTCTCGGGCTTCCCCATGAAGGTGCTCTCGTAGCGCCAGGAGACCAGGGCACACCCGGCCGGCCCGAGGACCCTGCCCACCTCACGCACCTGCTCCGGCGACATCCTGCAGTTCGGCGAATGGGTGCCGATGCCGCCGGTGCCGGGGCAGTCCCACGCCCCGATCTTGTCCTGCGGGCCCCCGTCGAGGAGGTTCATGCTGAGGATGATCTCCATGCCGTCGCGCGCGGCCATCGCGAGCGCGGCGTCCCGCCAAGCCGTCACGCTGCCCTTTCGGGCCGCGTACTGGGGCATGTAGAACTCGCAGACCTGGTACGAATTGCTGGGCTCGAAGGCGTTGTGGTCGTGGCCCACCCCGACCGGCAGCGTGGGGAAGATGTTCTTCACGTAGGCGCAGAGCTGGTCCACCCGCGCCTTGGTCATCGTCCCGGGCGGGCCCCAATCCTTCGTCGTCGTGCCGGACTGCTGCGGCTCGTCCATCACCGAATTGCCGATGATGGTTCCGTCGGCGACCCCCTCCGCCACGGCGTCGCGGATCGCCTGTGTGTTGAACGTCTCCATGGCCGCCTGCCACTTGGCCTGATCGAACACCCCGTTCGTCTTGTAACGGTCGTGGGACGCGCCGGTCATCACCAGCACCAGGTGCACTCCCTTGGCCCGGGCCGCCTGGATGTGGCCGACCATCTCGGAGGCCGGGAAGAACTCCCGGCTCGCGGTGAACGCGGCTGCTCCGCTCGAGCGGGTCGTGGTGGCATTCACCCAGAAATCGTTGACCCCGAACGGGACCCCTTGCCCGGGAACGTCGGGCAGCAGCACCACCTCCGTGGTGTCCGCGATCTCGCCCGCCGCCGCGGTCACGATGCAGGAGCCGCTCGCCCCGCCCAGGGGGGCGTTGAAGACGCCCGTCCCCGATACCGTGCCGCAGGTCGTCGCGTAGGTGACGGGCTCGGAGACCGGGGTGCCCAGGTCATTGAACACCGAAGCGACGAACCGGGTGGTCTCGCCCGGGCGGCTGGCGGCGATGTCGGGCAGGAGCTGGACTCTGCCCACCGGCGCCGCGGAGACCTGGACAGTGGAGGTGTCCGCGAGGTCCGCGACGCTCGCGACGACCCGGTAGGTGCCCGGGACTCCCCCGGCGGTGTACCGTCCGTTCTGGGTGATCGTTCCGCCGGTCGCGGTGTAAGTCGCGGGCACGGCCACGCTGTCGCCCGAGGTGGTGTGGCCGTAGGCCTCGAACTGCACGGTGGCGCCCGCGGCGACCGAGGCGCTGGCCGGCGTCAGGATCACCTCCACCACCGACACCTCATCCGGCACGCCGGTGATGGTCACGAGCGACGTGTCCGCGGCGCCGAACGCGGAGGTCGCGATCACCGGGAAGGTCCCCGGAGCCGTCCCCGCGGTGAGCGTGCCGCCCGCCGAGATCGATCCGCCGGTCGTGGTCCAGCCCACGTTCACGGCCGCCGTTTCGCCCGCGCCCGTCAATCCCTTGGCAATGAATTGGACCGTCGCACCGCCGGCCACCGTGGCCGCGGCCGGGGTGACCACCACCTTCGCACCGGTGACGCCGCGCACCACGACCTTCGAGAACCTCGACTTGCCGTCCACCGTCGCCTTGATCGAGGTCTTGCCGATTTTCGCGGCCTTGAAGGTCATCGCCGGCTGCGGCAGGCCCACCATCGTGGCCACGCTCGTGTTGCTCACCGTCCACCGAACGCTCTTGTCGAGCACCTGGCCGGCCTTGTTCCTCGGCTGCGCCGTGATCAGGAACTGGTCCCCCACGAACACCATCTGCGAGTCCGGAGTGATTCTGAGGCTGGCGACCACGTTGTCCGTCACGGCGGCAGCGAGCCCGCCGGACGGCGCGGCGGCGCTGGGCGTCATCGGCTCTCCCTCGCAGGCGAGCAGCAGGCACAGCGGAAGCAAGCGGGCAGCGAACTGCTCGAACGGGCGGGTCATGGCGTTGGACCGGCGATGGGACCTGGGCGCACGCGCGTGGATCCCCGTGGGAGGTCTGATTCGTCCTGTATCGTCTTCGATTGCGGTGCGGAGGTGGCCCGGAGGGCCGATGGTTCAAAGATGGTGCGCGGGGCGGCGGCGCGATAGGGGGACGCCGCCGACGGGCTGGCTAGCGCTGCCTGCCGGAGCTCCCAGCCAGAGCGGGCCCCCGGGGCTTCGGAGATGCCCCTTATCACGAGGCAGGTCAACGACTTGTCTCGCTGATCAAACCGCTACTGAACCCCGGCCTTCCGCTAAATGCGTTCAAAACGCTTGGGACCATCTAGACGCCGACGACGGTTCACCAAGCTACGGCTTCAGGTCCGCGCTCACGACGTGGCGTGCACGAGGGGTCTCGTGCTCCTCATGGGTGAAGGGCGCTCCCTACCAGAACGCCAGGCCCGATGGAATACTTCATCGCTCGCCGCGAGGATTCGGGATATCGTCAGCATCGTGGTTCCGGGGTGCCGCTCCGGTTGAGGGGAGGTCGGCAGATTTCTTGCCGTCCTGGGGGGCGCCGATACCGAACGCCGCTCTCCACTCACGGAGCCAACGATCGTGCAAGAAGTTGGGGAGCTTCAACTTAATGAGCTCATGGAACCAAGGAGCGCAGGCCCTCCCTCCGGTGGCGACCGCCCGGTCGACCACGGTGTTCCTGAGGTAGCCCGCCTAGCCGGCAGGCGGATTCTCGTCGTCGCCCCCCAGCCCTTCTATCAGGACCGAGGCACCCCCATCGCGCTCCGCCAGGTGCTCGAGGCCCTCAGCCAGCTGGATTATGGGGTCGACCTCCTCACCTTGCCCCTGGGGGAGGATATCTCCCTGCCGGGGCTGCGGATATTCCGCACCGGCAATCCGCTCGGGATCCGGAGCGTGCCTATCGGGTTCTCGCTCAGAAAGCTGGCGCTCGATGCGTCGCTCACGGCGGCGCTGAAGACCCGGCTCACCCGGACCGCCTACACCTGCCTGCATGCCGTCGAGGAGACGGCCTTCCCGGCCGTGATGATGGCAAAGCGTCACGGCATACCGACGCTGTACGACATGCAGTCGAGCCTGCCGGAGCAGCTCCTGAAGCACTCGGTGGCGCGGATCCCCCCGGTTCCAGCCGGCCTCGCGGCAGCCGAGCGCTGGCTGCTCGAGCAGGCCGACCTGGTGGTCGCCAGTGTCGGCCTGGCCGAGCGGGTGCGCCGAATCGCTCCCGCGACCCGGGTCCGGGAGTGGCGGTTTCCCAGCGCGATCGTCGGCGATCACGCCGCGGACGCCGAGGGGCTGCGACGCCGGCTGGGGTTGCCGGACGAGGCGCCGGTCGTGTTGTACAGCGGCACCTTCGAGGCCTATCAGGGTCTGGAGTGCTTGATCGCCGCCGCGCCGCGGATTCTCGACCGGGTCCCTTCGGCCAGGTTCGTGCTGGTGGGGGCGGACAAGGCCGGGCGGATCGCCGTGGAAGCAGCCGCCGCCGAGCTGGTGCAGGACGGGATCCTGACCGTGGTGGACCGGCAGCCGCGATGGATGATCCCATCCTATCTGGCGCTGGCCGACGTCCTCGTCTCGCCCCGCGCTTTCGGGGGCAATCTTCCCCTCAAGGTGTTCGACTATCTGGCCTCGGGCCGGCCGATCGTCGCCACCGACATCGAGACCCACCGTACCGTGCTCAACCGCGATCGCGCGGTGCTGGTGGCGCCGACTCCGGAAGGCCTCGCGGACGGTGTCGTCTCGGTGTTGTGCGACGGTGCGAAGGCCGCCGCGCTCGCGGCGGCAGCGCGCGCGTACGCGGTCGAGCACCTGGGATGGGGGCGATTCCTGCGGTCGGTGGCCGAGATCTACCAGGAGGTCCACCGCGATGTCCCGGCCTGAGGCCCGCTCCGCCGGGTCCCAGGGCCTGATCTCGGTGGTAATTCCGGCTCGGAACGAGGCCGGCGGTATCGGCGAGCTGGTTCGGGACGTCCTGGCACAGAGACCCGCCGGGATGGAGCTCGAGGTGATCGTCGTGGACGACGGCTCGAGCGATCCCACCGTTGGCAGGGCGCGCGCGGCGGGCGCCACGGTATTGGAGCTCGGCGCCGGGTCGGACAGCGGCAATCCGGCACTGGCGCGGAACCGGGGCGCGGCGATCGCCGGGGGCGATCCGATCGTCTTCCTCGACGCCGACTGCACGCCCCGACCCGGGTGGCTCGATCGGCTGCTCGCCGCCCACGAGGCCGGCGCGGACGTGGTTGGCGGGTCTCTGGACCTTCCTCCCGGCCTCCCGGCGATGGCGCGCTGCGACTACTACTGCGGCTGGTACCACGTGCACTCCCGTCGCCGGCCCGGTGAAGTCCCGAGTCACCCGCCCGGCAATCTGAGCGTCCGGCGCGCGACCTTTGCGCGGAGCGGGGGATTCACCGAGCGACAGCCGGTGGCGTACGCCCACGAGGAGCTGGCGTGGCAGGCGGAAGTCCGGCGGGGCGGCGGCAGCATCCGCTTCGAGCCGGCTGCCGTCGTCTACCATCACAACCGGCCCGGGTTCGGCAATCTGCTCCGGCGCAACTATCGCTGGGGCTACAGCGCGATCGAGAGCAAGGCGCAGTCCGGGGCCGCCCGGCAGGCCTGGATCTATCGCTACCCCGGACTGCTGGTGGCGGGGAGCGTTCCGCTGGCGCTCGGCAGCACCGCCTACATCCTCTGGTGCTGGCTGCAGGTCAGAGTGCTGGAGCCTCTGCTCATGCTCCCTGCCGTGCTCGCCGCGCGCCTCGCCTACTCCGTGGGGCTGGTGGCCGGCGGGATCCGGTGGATGCGGCACGGCGAGGCCGCCGAGGCCGCGCGGGCCCGCTGGGAGTGAGCGGAGCCATGTGCGGACTCTCGGCCGCGATCTGCACTCGCGACCGGCCGGACCTCCTCGCCCGGGCGCTCGAGTCGCTCGTCGCCCAGACCCCGGCCGTCGCCGAGATCCTGGTGGTCGACAACGCGCCCGCCGGCGATGCGACCCGCTCCCTGGTGGCCACCCGCTTTCCATCGGTCCGCTACGTGACGGAGCCGGTGCCCGGGCTCGACTTCGCCCGCAATCGCGCGCTGGAGACCGCGACGCGGGACGTCGTGGCCTTCCTCGACGACGATGCGGTCGCCGCGCCGGGATGGGCCGATTCGCTGCGCCGGGTCTTCGAGGTCGACGCCGAAGTGGCGGTCTGCACCGGGAGGGTCGAGGCGCTCACCCTGGAGACCCCCGGCCAGCGGCTGTTCGAGGCCAACGGCGGATTCTCCCGCGGCAGCGACCGGATACGGCTTCCGGACGATGCGAGACGCCTGCTGCACGGCCGCCGGGCGCCGCTCATCGCCTGGGCGATCAGCGTGGGAAGCGGGTGCAGCTACGCCGTGCGACGCGGCGCCGCCCGGGCGCTCGGCGGCTTCGACGAGGCGCTCGACCTCGGGCCCGCTCTCCCGGGCGGCGGCGATCATGACCTGCTCTGGCGCGCGCTGGCGGCCGGCCATGCGGTGGTCTACGAGCCTTCGGCGCTCGCCTGGCACCAGCACCGCCGCGAGGTGGAAGCGGTACACGATCAGATCGTGGGCCACCAGCGCGCGGTGCTGGCGTTCCTCGGCAAGCATCTGGCGGGTCCCGATTCGCGCTCGCGACTCGAGCTGCTCGGCTACACCGGCTGGCGGCTGGCGAAGCCCGGGGTCCGTCTGCTCCGTCGCGCCCTGCGGCGCGATCCGCTGCCCGCTACAGTGCTGCTCCGCATGTGGTGGAACTGCTGGGTCGGATTGCTGGTGTACCCCAGGGCCCGGCGGCTCGCACGGCGGCGGCGGGAGGCCGTCCGATGAACCGCCCGGGGGGCCGCCTCAGGCGGGTGTGGCGGTATCGCGAGCTGCTCCACAGCCTGGTGGTGCGGAACCTCAAGGTGAAGTACCAGCGGTCGCTGCTCGGCTTCGTGTGGACGCTGGTGAATCCGTTGCTGACGGTGGCTATCCTGGTCGTGGTGTTCAGCCACGTGGTCCGCATTCCGCTGCCCCACTACTGGGCGTTTCTGCTCAGCGGATACTTCGTGTGGAACTTCGTGCTCCAGACGCTCAACACCGGCACCTACATCTTCTCCGAGCACTCCAGACTCACCCGCAGCGTCGCGTTCCCCAGCGAGATCCTGGTGTTCGGCGCCGCCGGCTCGCGGCTGATCGAGTTCGTCGCCGAGCTGGCGCTGGTCCTGGTCGCGCTGGTGCTGCTCCACCACCGCCAGGTGCCGGAGAGCTTCGTGGTGCTGCCGGTGCTGGTCCTGATCCAGCTCCTGCTGGTGATCGGGCTGGCCCTTCCGATCGCGACGCTCTCGGTCTTCTACTACGACGTCTATCACGCGCTGCCGATAGCGCTCACCACCTTGTTCTACCTGTCACCGGTGTTCTATCCGGCCGAGATGGTGCCCGAGTCGGCCCGCGCGATCTATTTCCTCAATCCCGTCGCCGGACTGCTGACGCTCTACCAGGACGTGCTCTATTGGGGCCGGATGCCGTCGCTCCACCTGCTGGGCGGCATGCTCGCCGCCGCGTTCGCCGTCTACCTGCTGGGCTATGCCGTCTTCCGCCGCTACGCCGCGGTCTTCCCCGAGATCGTCTGAGATGGCGGCCGCGCCCGCCGTCGCGCTTCGGGGCGTCTCGAAGCGGTTCTACTTCTACCAGCACCGCACCAGCTCGCTCCGGGAGTGGTTCATCCGTCGGGTGCTGCGCCGGCCGCTGCACGTCCGGCGGGCGGAGTTCACACTGCGCGAGTTGCACCTGGAGGTGCAGCGGGGCGAGGCGGTGGCGCTGCTGGGCCGGAACGGCTCGGGCAAGAGCACGGCGCTCCGGCTGATTGCCGGGATCTACCAGCCGTCCACCGGGACGGTCGAGACCAACGGGCGGATCACGGCCGTGATCGAGCTCGGCGCCGGCTTCCACCCCGAGCTGACCGGAGCCGAGAACATCGCGCTGTACGCCGCCGTGCTCGGCCTTACCCGGCGGGAGCTCGCCGCCCGCTACGACGAGATCGTCGAGTTCGCCGCGATCCCGGACCTGCCCGACACGCCCCTCAAGTACTACTCCTCCGGCATGGAGGCGCGGCTCGCCTTCTCGGTGGCGGTATGCCTCCAGCCGGATATCCTGCTGCTCGACGAGGTGCTCGCCGTCGGCGATCAGGCGTTCCGCGAGCGCTGCCTCGAGCGGCTCCGGATCTATCACGAGCGGGGCGGAACGCTCATCCTGGTCTCCCACGAGCTGGACCAGCTGCGCGAGCTCTGCAGCCGGGGCATCTGGCTGGCCGACGGCCGTGTGGTGATGGACGGCCCGATCGACGCCGTGCTGGCGGGATATCGTGGCGAGAAGCGCTGAGGCCGGCGCGCTGGCGCCGGTGCGCCTGCTGGAGCTGGAGGCGGACCTCGAGCCGCGGGCGCTCGGCGGCCTTGCCGGCTTCGTCGCGGTCGAGGCGCTGGTCCGACGGCGCGGCGCGCCGGTCGGCTGGGTGCGCTTGCCGGTGATCGACGGCACCTGCTCCGCGCAAGCGATCGGCGCGGCGCTGGCCCCCTTCCACGACGTGGCCGAGGCCGCGGCGGTCGCGCCGGCGTCCGATGCTCCCTGGCCATCGGTGACGGTGGCGGTCTGCACCCGCGACCGAAGCGAGGATCTCGGCCGCTGCCTCGACTCGCTGGCCCGTCTGGAGCACCAGGCCCACGAGATCCTGGTGGTGGACAACGCCCCTGGGACCGACGACACCCGGACCCTGGTCGATCGGCGCGGAGGCGCGGTGCGCTACGCCCGGGAGCGCCGACCGGGACTCGACTGGGCCCGCAACCGCGCGATCGCGGAGGCCACCGGCGACGTCGTGGCCTTCACCGACGACGACGTGGAGGTGGACCCCTGCTGGGTGCACGCCATCGCGTCGGCCTTCCGCGCCGATCCGTCGGTCGCCGCCGTCACCGGGCTGGTCCTCCCGGCGGAGCTGGACACCGGCGCCCAGGTCCTGTTCGAGCGATACCGCAGCTTTGGGCGAGGCTTCCAGCGGCGGCGGGTCGCGGCCGGGCGGGACGAGTGGCCGCTGGCCGCCAGGTACGGACTGGCCGGGGACTACGGCACCGGCGCCAACATGGCGTTTCGCCGGGCGATCTTCGAACGCATCGGGACGTTCGATCCGGCGCTCGACGTCGGCACCCCGGCTCGTGGTGGCGGCGACCTGGAGATGTTCTTCCGGCTGCTGAAGGAGGGCCACGCCCTGGTCTACGAGCCGAGCGCGATCGTGCGCCACCGACACCGGCGCACCTGGTCCGAGCTGCGGAGCCAGATCGCCGACCACGGCATCGGGTTTTCCGCCTACGTCGTCCGAAGCGGACTGGCCTACCCCGACGAGCGGCTGGCCTTCGCGAGGCTGGCGTGCTGGTGGTACGCCAAGACGGCGTTCCGCGTTCTGCTGCCGAAGGCCGCTCCCGCGAGCGCGCTCCGCTCGCTCGGGCTGGCGGAGCTCCGGGGCTGCATCACCGGCCTCGGGCGCTATCCCGCCTCGCGACGGGCCGCCGCGCGAGTGGCCGCCGACTACCCCATCGAGAGGGAAGACCATGAGTGACGTCGGCGCGTCGGAGCCGCTGGTCTCGGTCGTGATGCCGTGCCTCAACGAGGAGGAGGCCATCGGCGCCTGCATCGAGAAGATCCAGCGGACCTTCGCCGCTGCCGGGCTGAGCGGCGAGGTCGTGGTGTGCGACAACGGGTCCACCGACCGCTCGGTGGCGATCGCCGAGGAGCTGGGGGCGCGGGTGGTGCACCAGCCGGCCCGGGGATACGGCAACGCCTACCTCAAGGGCTTCGCCAGCGCGCGAGGGCGCTACCTGGTGATGGGCGACGCCGACGACACCTACGACTTCACCATGATTCCCCAGTTCCTCGCCGCGCTGCGCGACGAGGGGTGCGACTTCGTGACCGGCAGCCGCTATCTCGGCGGCGGCGACCGCCACATCACGGCCCTGCATCGCTGGTTCGGGAACCCGGCGCTGACCCGCACGCTGAACACCCTCTTCGGCACCCGCTACACCGACGTGTACTGCGGCTTCCGCGCCTTCTCCCGGGAAGCGTACGAGCGCATCCGTCCGGTGAGTCCCGGCATGGAGTTCAATCTGGAGCTGGCCATCAACGCCGGCCTGGCCCAGCTGAAGACCCGGGAGATCCCGATCGTCCTGGCCCCGCGTAAGGGTGAATCCAAGCTGCGCACCTTCCGCGACGGCTGGCGGAGCCTGCGGATGATGCTGCTCTACTCGCCCAACAAGCTGTTCTTCGTGCCGGGGACGACCCTGCTGGTGCTGGGTCTGATGCTCCACCTCGCCGTCCTGTTGGGCGTGGTGCGATTCGGCGGGCGTCCGGCCGCGGGCGTGACGGCCGTCTTCGCGACCATCCTGAGCGTCGTCGGATTCCAGATCCTCAGCCTCGGCCTCCACGCCAAGACCTATTCCTGGAGCCGGCGGTTCGACCGGGACAACCGGCTGCTCACCGGCTTCTACCGAAGGTTCAAGCTCGAGGGTGGCCTCCTGCTGGGTGGCGGCCTGGTGCTCGGGGGCGTCGTCATTCTCGCCGCCGTCGTAGTCGAGTGGCTGCGATCGGATCTGCTGCCGCTGCCGCACCCCGAGTGGGCGTCGTTCGGGGCCACCCTGGTCATCCTGGGCCTGAGCACCGCCTTCTCAGCGCTCTTCATCTCCGCGATGTCCATCACCCGGCCCGAGGACCACCGATGAGCGGGCCGGCGACGGGCAGGCCAGTTGCCAGGCGCTGGGAGGCGGCCGACCGGCGGTATGCCGCCGTCCTGGTCCTGGTCGCGCTTGCGCTGTGGCTCCCCCGCCTCCGGGGGCCGCTCGATCTCCGCTACGACGCGGGCGTCTACTACATCCTGGGCACGTCGCTGGCGGAGGGGAGAGGCTACCGGCTGCTCAACGAGCCGGGCGCGATCGAGGCCATCCAGTACCCGCCCCTCCTGCCCGCCGTCGCCGCGGCGCACCAGCGCCTGCTGGGCACCAGCGATCCCGTGGTGATCGGGTGGTGGCTCCGACTCACCGCGGCGGCGCTCTTCCTCGGCTATGCCATGGCAGTGTTCGCGCTGGCGCGCCGGTTCGTCGCGACGAGATTCGCCTTTCTCGCCGCCCTGCTCGCCATCCTGAACGCGCAGGCGCTCTTCCTGTCCGACTATTTCTCCGCGGACCTGCCGTATGCCGCCGTGTCCACCTTCTTCTTCCTCGCTCCTCCCGGACTCGGCGCGGGACTGCTCGCAGTGGCCGCCTTTGGCCTCAGAACCGCCGGAGTGGCGCTGCTGGCCGCCTGGACCGTCGAAAGCCTGCTGCGCCGCCGCTTCCGGCAGGCGCTGGCCCGCGGCGGCACGGCGGTGGCCGTGCTGGCCGCCTGGCAGGCATACGTCGCGAGTGTGAAGTCCGATCCGGCATTCTCCGCGCCCGCGTATGCCTACCAGCGGGCGGACTACCAGTTCTATAACGTCGGCTATCTGGAGAACATGTCGTACGTGGACCCGTTCCGTCCGGAGCTGGGTCGGGCGTCCGCCCGGGATCTCGCGGCCCGGGTGTGGACCAACGTGCGAGGGATGCCGATGAGCCTGGGCGAGGCGGCCACCCTTCACCGCGGCTGGCTGGTCGGTGAAGTAAATCGGGTCCGGGAGCGCTTCCCCCGGGCTCCTATTCCCGGCTGGACCGTGCAGGCCACCTTGGTCTGCATGAGCGCCCTCGTGATCGGAGGGCTGGTGCTCCTGGCCATGCGCGGCCACTGGCTCATGGTGCTCTACGTGGCGGGCTCGGTGCTGCTGATCGCGGTCACGCCCTGGCCCGGCCAGTTCAACCGCTACCTCGTGCCCCTGGCCCCGTTCCTGGCGCTGGCGTTCGTTTCGCTGCCAGCCGCCCTGTCGGAGAGGGTGACTCGCTCCGGTGGCCGGTGGTGGCGGGTGGCGTCTGCGGCAGGCGTCGGCGTGATCGGCTTCGTGCTGGCGCAGCAGTGCTATACGGTGTACAAGGTCTTCACCAAGCACCACCAGCCCGCGGTCATGACCGACGCCGCCGGCCGCAGGCACGAGTATCGCCTCTTCTTCTACGACCGCACCTGGCGCCTGCACGACGACGCGATCGACTGGCTCGCGACCTCGGCTTCGCCGGGCGGGGTGGTCGCCACCTCCACGCCGCATCTGGTGTATCTCCGGACCGGGCTGCCGGCGGTGATGCCCCCGTACGAGAGCGATCCGGTGAAGGCGGCGAGCCTGCTGGACCAGGTGCCCGTGGACTACGTCGTCGTGGACCAGCTGAGCTTCCTGGACGTCGGGCGGCGCTATGCCGGGCCGGTGGTCGATCGGGCCACCGACCGGTGGCCGCTGCTCTACGCGGCCAGCGACAGCGGCCCCCGGATCTACCGCCGCGCCGGGAAGAAGGTGGCGCCATCGGTGGGCTCGAAGTAGAAGACCTCGACCAGCTGGTCGTCCTGCAAGGCGCGGAGCAGCGGTGGCGGCAGGGACGCCACGTCGCTGGTGAGTGCGGCACGATCGCCGTCGTAGATCTGATGGCCGATCAGTCTCGCGTGCCGACGCAGCCACGGCTCCGCCGGCGAGGCCTTGCCGAGATGGTGGACCTGGATCAGCGCCACCCGGGCGCGGCCGGCGAGGAGCAGGTCGAGATCGCGGGGAGCCTGTCGAAGGCCGAGCGGCTCGATCCACGAGGCCAGGGGGACATCGCGCTGCAGGTATCGACTCAGCCCGATGACGCCGGACGGCACCGAGTGCACCAGCAGCAGGTCGGCGGGACCGGCCCAGTGCTGCAGCTCCGCGGCGAGCGCGCGGTAGACCGCGCCGGGCCGGTCGGGCCGATCGACGATGGGCCGGAGCCCGGCGGTCCAGGCGAGCAACACGAGCCCGGCGAACGCCGCCCGCCATTTCGGGCGCAGGGGATCGATCCCGATCGCGACCAGGATCATCGCCGCCGGGAGACCGCTCAGCACGTAGCGGGGCACCCGCGACGCGCCGCTGTGGCGGATCAGATCGAAGACGTAGGGGCCCAGCACGGCCGCCGCGAGCCAGCCCCAGAGCAGCAGGCGGTCCGGGGTGAACAGCTCGCGAAGCCGTCCTCGTCGCACGGTCCAGAGCACCAGCAGGAGAAAGGCGATCGCGAGGCCGCCGTCGACCAGGGGAGAGCCACCCCAGAGGCTGCCGCCGGCGAGCAGACTCCAGGCGAGCTCGAACGGCCTGGTGGCGATCTCGGGCCAGCGCAGCGGGTCGGCGAGCCATCGGCCCGTCACCCGCCAGCGGCCCAGGGCCTCCGGCACCCTGGCGTACCAGGGAGCGGCGGCAGCGGCGCTGACGGCGACGAGCAACGCCGCCGCCGGACGAGGCAGCCGGCCCGGCCACAGCAGGAGCCAGGCGCCGAAGGCGAACCAGACGAAGAGAAAGAAGTAGTGGGTGTAGAGGCCCGCGGCCGCCAGGACGAGCCAGGTCGCCAGGGCCGCTGGCCTCGAGCCCGTTCGTGACACCCGCAGGGTCTGCCACGCCAGCGCGACGGCGAGGAACCAGACCAGCGAGTACATCCGGCCTTCCAGGGAGTAGAACACGCTGGCGGGAGACCAGGCATAGAGCACCAGCGCCGTCCACGCGGCGGTGCGCCCGGCCAGGTCTCGAGCGAGCAGCCAGAGAAAGGGTGCGGCGAGCACCGCCCACAGCAGGGAAAACAGCCGGAGCGCCGCATCGCCGGTACCCAGGGCCCGGGTCCAGCCATGGAGCAGCAGGTAATACAGCGGCGGACTGGTGTCCGAGAGAAAGACCGCCCGGGCGACCCGGCCGATGCCGGCAGGCGGATCCTGGTGCTCGACGTAGCGCCGGTAGGTGGAGGACGGCTCGACGCCCGCCGGCTGAACGAAGTCTCCCAGGGCGGGATCCGCTTCCGCCGCCGGATGCTCGAGGCTGTGCCCGGTGGCCATGGCGAGGGAGAAGATCTCGTCGCCCCACAGCCCCGGACGCAGCGCCAGCATCACCCGCAGCAGGAGTGCGGCGCCCAGCAGCAGCATGAGCGGCATCGGTGTGGACGATCGGCTCACGTCATGGCTCGACTCGGGAGGAGTATCGGGTGAAGCTGCCGGCCAAAGGTAACCAGGGGCACACGCGGTCTCCGTCGGTCGTGGTGCTCGGCGGGGGTCTCTCCGGGGCCGCCGCCGCCTACACCCTGGCTCGCGCCGGGGTGCGGGAGGTCACCGTGGTCGAGAGCGGCGGCAGCATCGGGGGGCTGGCCGGCAGCTTCGAGCGCGACGGGCATTTCTACCCTCTGGGGTACCACCACATTCTTCACCGGGACCGCACCCTGCTCTTCTTTCTCGATCGCATCGGGGCGCTCCCCGAGGTGCGCTGGCGCCGGATCCGAATGCTGTTCCAGCTCGGCGGAACGACATACGACCTCGGCACGCCCGCGGGATTTCTCCGCTTTCCGATGAGCCTGGGGGACAAGGCTCGATTCGTCCGGCTGATGCTGACGGCATTCCGCCGGAGCGACTGGTCAGCCTGGCAGGACCGGAGCGCGGCCGAGCTGGTGGAGCGGTACGCGGGGCCCGGCGTGCGGGAAGCGATCTTCGAGCGGCTTACCCGGCTCAAGTTCGAGCTGCCCTGCGAGGAGGTGAGCGGCGCGTGGCTGGGAGCCCGTCTCCATTACCGCGAGGGCTCCGCGCCGCTGGGATACATTCCCGGCGCCAACTGGACCAAGGTGCTGTGCGACGGTGTGAGCCGGCTGCTGGCGGAGTGCGGGGTTCGGATGCGTTTGCGCTCCCGGATCGTCCGCCTCCACACCGCGGAGGGCCGCGCGGCCGAGGTCGAGCTGGACGGCGGGGAGCGGATCGGCGGCGACCTGTTCGTGAGCACCATCCCCACCGAGACCTACCTGCGCCTCGTCCCCGGGGAGGGCACCCCGCATCTGGCCGAGATCCGCTATTCGGCGCTGCTCTCGGTCGTGTGCGCCACCCGGCAGCCGCCGCCGACGGAGGCTTACTGGATCAACCTGGCGTCGCTGGATCACACCGCCGGCGGCATCTTCCTGCTCAGCGCGCTCAACCCGACCATCGGACGGCCGGGCGATACCTGCGTCAACTTCGTGACTCACCTCCGGGGGCGGGACCGTCCGCTCTTCAGGGAGCCCGACGAGGTGCTTCTGGAGCGCTACCATGCCGACTTCCGGTCGGTCTTCGGCGCCGACCTGGAGCCGTTCTGGACCCACGTGGCCCGGGTGCCGATGTATTCCCCGGTGTTCGGCCGCCACTTTCGGAACCCGCCGATCCGCAGCGAGACCTGGCGCAACGTCTGGTTCGCGGGCAACTACCGCACCTTTCCCTCCATCGTCTCCACCGGCACCGCGCTTGGCTCCGGCATCGAGACGGGCACGACGCTGCTCGCGGAGCACGGCGTGGCGAGCGACCTGAGCGAGTCGGTTGCACGGTTTCGACTGAAGGAGATGCCCCGTGGCTGATGCAGCGGCCGGCCGGTCCAGCGCCCTGGCGGTGATTCAGGCCATGCGAGTGCACCAATGGGTGAAGAACCTCCTGGTGTTCGTGCCGATCCTGCTGGATCACAAGCTTTCCGATCCCGCCATCATGCTCCGCGGCCTGATCGCCTTCGTGGCGTTCTGTCTCGCGGCGTCGGGCGGGTACGTGGTGAACGACCTCATGGATCTGGAGGCCGATCGGAACCACCCGGCGAAGCGGGAACGGCCTTTTGCGTCGTCCGCGCTGCCGGCGGAGTTCGGCATGGTGCTCGCCCCCCTGCTCCTGCTCTCGTCGGTCGTCATCGGAGCCACGCTGCTGCCCGGGGACTTCCTGGCGCTGCTGCTGCTCTACATCGTGCTGACCATCTCCTATTCCGCCTACCTGAAGCGGATCGCGGTGCTCGACGTGCTGCTGCTGGCGGGCCTGTATACCCTGAGAGTCCTCGCCGGCGTGGCCGCGTCCGGCGTCCGCTTCTCCACCTGGCTGCTGGCTTTCGCCATGTTCCTGTTCCTGAGCCTGGCGTTCCTCAAGCGTCACGCGGAGATCCTCGCGCTGGGCCCGGATCAGCACGTCACCTCGCGACGTCGCGGCTACCTGGCAGGCGACGTGGCGTGGCTCGGCACCATGGGGTCCACCGCCGGATATCTCGCGGTGCTCGTGCTGGCGCTGTACCTCAACAGCGACGATGTGATGAGCCTGTACCGGAAGCCGGCCGTGCTCTTCCTCATCTGCCCCCTGCTGCTCTTCTGGACCGGCTGGATGTGGTTGCAGGCCCACCGGGGCCAGATCCACGAGGATCCCATCGTCGCTTCGGCACGCGACCCCGCGAGCTACATCGTCGCCGCGCTGGTGGCCCTGGTCCTCTATGCCGCGCTCTGACATGGTCCCGATCGGCATCGAGGTGGGCCGCTCCTGGGGCCGCTATCCCGAGGCACGCCACGCCCGCACCGTCCCGGTGACCTGGCGCGACGATCCGCCGGCGCTGGGCGGCATTCCCGAGGCGATGCTGCCCTACGGCTGCGGACGGAGCTACGGCGACAGCTGCCTGAACGACGGCGGCGCCCTCCTCGTCGCCACCGGACTCGACCGGTTCATCGCCCTGGAGGACTCCGGGCTGCTGCGCTGCGAGGCGGGCGTCACGCTGGCCGAGATCCTGGACGTCGTCGTGCCGAGGGGGTGGTTCCCCCCGGTCGTCCCCGGCACCAAGTGGGTCACCGTCGGCGGCGCCATCGCGAACGACATCCACGGCAAGAACCACCATCGCGCCGGGTCGTTCGGGGTCCACGTCACCCGCTTCGAGCTGCTCCGCTCCTCGGGGCAGCGCCTGATCTGCGCGCCGGATTCCAACGCCGAGCTCTTCGCGGCCACCATCGGGGGCCTGGGACTCACCGGCCTCATCCTCTGGGCCGAGATCCGGCTCCAGCGGGTGGCCGGCGCCGGAATCGCACAGGAGCGTATCCGCTTCGGGGGACTGGACGAGTTTCTGGCGATCGCCGCCGAGGACGCCACGCACGAATACACGGTCGCCTGGGTGGACTGCCTGGCCCGCGGTCGGCGGCTGGGTCGCGGAGTGTATCTGAGGGGGACCCACGCCCCCTTCCGGAAAGTCGGGCGGCCGCTGAGCGGTCCCAGGTTCCGAATCCCGTTCGAGGCCCCGCGCCACCTGCTCAATCGGGCCACGATGGCCACCTTCAACGCGCTGCAATACCGCCGCGG